>NZ_CP004006.1:342500-422500 GCF_000512355.1 Legionella oakridgensis ATCC 33761 = DSM 21215
GTAAGTCTAAGGTTTCCTGCACGACGTTAATCGGAGCAGGGTGAGTCGGCCCCTAAGGCGAGGCGGAGACGCGTAGTCGATGGGAACCAGGTTAATATTCCTGGACTTTTTATAAGTGCGAAGGGGGGACGGAGAAGGCTAGGTGAGCCAGGCGATGGTTGTCCTGGTACTTGCATGTAGGCGGGCGAGTCAGGCAAATCCGACTTGCTGCTAACGCTGAGGTGCGGAGTGGTTCAGACACTTTGGTGTGCTGAGAAGTTATTGATGCCAAGCTTCCAGGAAAAGCCTCTAAGCGACAGCTTATAGAGAACCGTACCGCAAACCGACACAGGTAGACGAGTAGAGAATACTAAGGCGCTTGAGAGAACTCGGGTGAAGGAACTAGGCAAAATGGTACCGTAACTTCGGGAGAAGGTACGCCTTTGCTGGTTAGTTGCTTTACGTAATGAAGCTGGCGAAGGCCGCAGAGACCAGGTGGCTGCGACTGTTTATATAAAAACACAGCACTCTGCAAATTCGTAAGAAGACGTATAGGGTGTGACGCCTGCCCGGTGCCGGAAGGTTAATTGATTTGGTTAAGCGCGAGCTGAAGCTGATGATCGAAGCCCCGGTAAACGGCGGCCGTAACTATAACGGTCCTAAGGTAGCGAAATTCCTTGTCGGGTAAGTTCCGACCTGCACGAATGGCGTAACGATGGCCACACTGTCTCCACCCGAGACTCAGTGAAATTGAAATTGCGGTGAAGATGCCGTATACCCGCGGCTAGACGGAAAGACCCCGTGAACCTTTACTACAGCTTTGCACTGGACTTTGACAATGACTGTGTAGGATAGGTGGGAGGCTAAGAAGTATGAACGCTAGTTTGTATGGGGCCGACCTTGAAATACCACCCTGTGATTGTTGAGGTTCTAACTTGGTCCCATGAACTGGGATGAGGACAGTGTATGGTGGGTAGTTTGACTGGGGCGGTCTCCTCCCAAAGAGTAACGGAGGAGCACAAAGGTACCCTCGGTACGGTCGGACATCGTACCAAGAGTGTAAAGGCAAAAGGGTGCTTGACTGCGAGAGCGACGGCTCGAGCAGGTACGAAAGTAGGTCTTAGTGATCCGGTGGTTCTGTATGGAAGGGCCATCGCTCAACGGATAAAAGGTACTCCGGGGATAACAGGCTGATACCGCCCAAGAGTTCATATCGACGGCGGTGTTTGGCACCTCGATGTCGGCTCATCACATCCTGGGGCTGCAGCAGGTCCCAAGGGTATGGCTGTTCGCCATTTAAAGTGGTACGCGAGCTGGGTTTAGAACGTCGTGAGACAGTTCGGTCCCTATCTGCCGTGGGCGTAGGAAAATTGAGAGGAGCTGCTCCTAGTACGAGAGGACCGGAGTGGACAAACCTCTGGTGTACCGGTTGTGACGCCAGTTGCATTGCCGGGTAGCTAAGTTTGGACGGGATAACCGCTGAAAGCATCTAAGCGGGAAGCCTCCCTCGAGATGAGTTTTCCCATGAAGCCCGTTGAAGACGACGACGTTGATAGGCGAGGTGTGGAAGCGTAGTAATACGTGAAGCTAACTCGTACTAATTGGCTGATTGTCTTGACCATATAACCTGAGTTGATTCAGGTTAACGCATGCGTTTGTGTATGCCTCAATCTTTACCACTTGGAAGCGTAAGCTTCCAATACCGTTTTTCCTGGCGACCATAGCCGTTTGGAACCACCTGATACCATCCCGAACTCAGAAGTGAAACGAACGCGCGCCAATGATAGTGTGGGGCTTCCCCATGTGAAAGTAGGTCATCGCCAGGGCTTTTTTGTATGGAAGCCAGCTTATGCTGGCTTCTTAGTGTTTGCCAAATAAAAAATTGCCAGGCGGAGGTTAATCCTGCTGAAATAAGTACCTAGCAGATTGCCTGTATGTGGGTAGTTAGCAAGTAATTAAAACAATAAATATGCCTGGATAGCGTAGTTGGTGGCGAATATTAAAAAATACTGCTGGCGTAGCTCAGTCGGTAGAGCAACTGATTTGTAATCAGTAGGTCCCGGGTTCGATTCCTGGTGCCAGCACCATCTAAATACTACCTTCATGGCTAAAGAACTATTGACTTTAGCTGTTCCATGAAAGAAAATGGCAATCTTTTTGGAGGGGTTCCCGAGCGGTCAAAGGGATCAGACTGTAAATCTGACGGCTCAGCCTTCGAAGGTTCGAATCCTTCCCCCTCCACCAATGTTTATGGATTTAAAACTTAATCCACAGAGTTAGAGTGATATAATTCGAATCTGTGATGATCTGCGTGCCATAAGCGTAACATGATCTGGCTCAATCAAGTAGGACTCATTGATTGGCTTTTAATAGTAAGCGGGTGTAGTTCAATGGTAGAACCTCAGCCTTCCAAGCTGATGGTGTGGGTTCGATTCCCATCACCCGCTCCAATTTTCCGCAGATGACGGGGTAACGGAAACTGGGATTATAAGCCCACATAGCTCAGGCGGTAGAGCACTTCCTTGGTAAGGAAGAGGTCGCTGGTTCGAGTCCAGTTGTGGGCACCATAATAATTAACCAATTAGGGGAGATTTTCCGATGGCGAAGGAAAAATTTGAGCGAAAGAAGCCACACGTGAATGTGGGGACGATTGGTCACGTTGACCATGGTAAGACGACCCTGACGGCGGCGATTACGACGATTATGGCGAAGAAATATGGCGGTACAGCGAAAGCCTATGATCAAATTGATGCGGCGCCAGAAGAAAGAGAACGTGGGATTACGATTTCCACGGCGCATGTGGAGTACGAATCAGCTGCTCGCCATTATGCACACGTAGACTGTCCTGGACATGCGGATTATGTGAAGAACATGATTACTGGTGCGGCACAAATGGATGGAGCGATATTAGTTGTATCTGCAGCGGATGGTCCGATGCCACAAACCCGCGAGCATATTTTGTTGTCACGACAAGTTGGTGTTCCTTATATTGTTGTGTTTTTAAACAAGGCTGACATGGTTGATGATCCTGAATTGTTAGAACTTGTTGAGATGGAAGTACGTGACTTGTTGAGCTCCTATGAGTTTCCTGGCGATGACATTCCAATTGTTGTTGGTTCGGCTTTGAAAGCGCTGGAAGGCGATACGAGTGACATTGGTATGGCAGCGATTGAGAAGCTGGTTGAGACGATGGATTCATATATTCCTGAGCCAGTTCGTAATATTGACAAGAGCTTCTTGTTGCCGATTGAAGATGTGTTCTCAATTTCTGGACGCGGTACGGTTGTTACTGGGCGCGTTGAAAGCGGAATTATTAAAGTTGGTGAAGAAGTTGAGATTGTTGGAATTCGTGATACGGTGAAGACGACGTGCACGGGTGTTGAGATGTTCCGTAAGTTGCTTGACGAAGGCCGCGCTGGTGATAACGTTGGAGTGCTGTTACGTGGCACGAAGCGTGATGAAGTTGAGCGTGGGCAAGTATTAGCTAAGCCGGGCAGCATCAAGCCACACACGAAGTTTGAAGCAGAAGTGTATGTTTTATCTAAAGATGAAGGTGGACGTCATACTCCATTCTTTAATGGCTATCGTCCACAGTTTTATTTTAGAACGACGGACGTAACGGGAACTTGCGAGCTTCCGGAAGGTACGGAGATGGTCATGCCTGGTGATAATGTTCAAATGCTTGTCAGCTTACATGCACCTATTGCGATGGATGAGGGGTTGCGTTTTGCGATTCGCGAAGGCGGTCGTACTGTAGGCGCAGGTGTTGTCGCCAAAATCATTGAGTAAAGCCATCTGGGTGGATTTTACTTGAATGTGGCTTTCTGGACTTAAAGTCCAGAAAGCCTAAAACTAGGCCAGTAGCTCAATTGGCAGAGCGGCGGTCTCCAAAACCGCAGGTTGGGGGTTCGATTCCCTCCTGGCCTGCCAACATTAAAAGAAAATATGAAAAACGTAAATAAATCCAGAATAATGCCTCGTGATGTTTTATCATGGATGGCAATGATATTGGTGACCATAGCTGCATTTTTTGGGACTTACTATTTTCATTTTTCAACTCCAATAAAAGTGCTTATATGGGTAGGTTGGCTGGTATTGATATTTGTTTTTGGATTCTTTACAACGCAAGGTAAGCAAGTTTTCTTATTTGCAAAAGAAGCGAAAGTAGAATTACAAAAAGTTGTGTGGCCAAGTCGCCAGGAAACAATACAAACCACATCAATCGTCATGATTATGGTTGCTGTAACAGGCCTGATACTTTGGGGCATTGATGCAGGTATGATGTGGGCAATTGGGAAAATAACGCATTTAGGTTGACCAAGGTGGAAGAACAGAAAAGCAAACAATGGTATGTTGTGCATGCCTATTCAGGCTATGAAAATTTTGTCATGCGCGAAATAAAATCACGTGTGGAACACCACCGTCTTGAAGATAAGATTGGCGAAATTGTTGTGCCGTCTGAAGAGGTTGTTGAGATGCGTGCTGGACAAAAACGCAAGAGTACTCGTAAGTTTTTTCCAGGCTATGTGCTCGTTCATATGGTAATGGATGATCAAACTTGGCATATGATACGTGCAATCCCACGAGTATTAGGATTTATTGGCGGAACCAGCCAAACGCCCACTCCTATTTCTGATAAAGAAGCACGTGCTATTATGCAGCGTGTAGAGGAAGGTGTAACCAAACCAAAACCCAAGGTATTGTTTGAGCCTGGGGAGGTGGTGCGTGTTAAAGAAGGCCCATTTGTTGATTTCAATGGTGTTGTTGAAGAAGTAAATTATGAAAAAAATCGACTGCGTGTAGCCGTGCTTATTTTCGGACGTTCTACGCCAGTGGAACTAGAATTTAGTCAGGTTGAAAAAACTTGATGGAGGATTTAACGCATTGAATTTTCCAATGTGTTTAACCCGGGAAGCTAAAGTAATTGAAATGATGAAATAGCGTTATACCCAAATGAGGAGTAAAAATGGCTAAGAAAGTAGAAGCTTATATTAAATTACAAATACCGGCGGGGAAAGCTAATCCAAGTCCTCCAGTAGGGCCGGCCTTAGGTCAACGCGGTGTGAATATTATGGAGTTTTGCAAGGCATTTAATGCCAGCACGCAATCTATGGAGCAAGGATTGCCAATTCCTGTCGTTATCACTGTGTATAGTGACCGTAGTTTTACTTTTATAACTAAAACACCGCCTGCTTCGGTATTATTGAAGAAAGCAGCTGGAATTCAAAGCGGTAGTGGTACACCTAACACCAAGAAAGTCGCTAAACTTCAACGTTCACAACTTGAAGAAATTGCTAAGACAAAAGAACCTGACTTGACGGCAGCAACCTTAGAGGCCGCTGTACGTAGTATTGCAGGTACGGCACGTAGCATGGGCATTGAAGTCGAAGGCGTAGAATAAGAGGTTACCATGGCAAAGTTAAGCAAAAAGCAAAAAAGATTAGAGAAAAAGTTTTACCTAATCACTTATATAAAGCATCTGAAGCAATAGCTGTCTTGAAAGAATTTACAAGTTCAAAATTTCGCGAAAGTGTTGATATTGCTGTAAATTTGGGAGTCGATCCGCGTAAATCTGATCAGGTCGTTCGTGCATCAACCAATCTTCCAAAAGGAACAGGTAAAGCAGTTCGCGTTGCCGTGTTTGCCCAGGGTGATAATGCTGTAAAAGCAAAAAATGCTGGTGCTGATTTGGTGGGTTTTGAAGATTTGGCTGACCAGATCAAAAATGGTGAAATCAATTTTGATGTTGTTATTGCAACACCAGATGCAATGCGAATCGTCGGACAATTAGGACAGATTTTAGGACCAAGAGGATTAATGCCTAACCCGAAGGTTGGAACGGTAACAACCAATGTTGAAGCTGCTGTTCAAGATGCAAAATCAGGTCAAGTTCGATATCGAACCGATAAAAATGGTATTATCCATTGCACGGTCGGTAAGGTTGATTTTGAAGCAGCCGACTTAATAGAGAACGTCGCAGCATTGCTTGCTGATTTGAAGAAAGCCAAACCTTCTTCATCAAAAGGCATATACATCAAAAAAATAACATTATCTACCACAATGGGTCCTGGATTAACTATTGATCCAGCATCAATTTCCATGTAAAATAGTCACCCATTTTTAAAGTATTCACGGCATAGACACTAGGTTCAATGCCGTCGAAGACCGCAGGTGCCATTGCTTAATATCCTGCGCAGACGGTGAACCGGCTCCGGAATCATTTAGAGACGGCCACCATTAACAGTCAAATCCTTGTGGTTTGAACAACTTAGGAGGTCAGTAACGTGACATTAACATTAGCTGCAAAAAAAGCCGTGGTTGAAGAGGTAACAAGTGTTGCTTCAAAGGCTATTTCAGCAGTGGTTGCTGATTATCGTGGTTTAACTGTCAATCAAATGACTCAGCTTCGAACAGAAGCACGCAAAGCTGGCGTTTATTTGCGTGTCGTACGCAATACCCTGACTCGCAGGGCATTTGAAAAAACAGATTTTGCCTGTTTAAGCGACTTGTTGGTTGGTCCTTTATTCATTGCTTTATCTATGGAATCTCCAGGAGATGCGGCAAGATTACTTAAGGAATTTACAAAATCATACGAAAAGCTTGAAATTAAAGCGTTATCCGTAGGCGGTAAAGTATATGGTGCAGAACAGCTTGATGCTGTTGCAAGCTTGCCGACTCGAGATGAAGCAATATCTAAGCTGATGTTTGTAATGAAGGCACCAATTGAGAAGTTTGTTCGTACTCTTGCAGAACCTCATGCCAAGTTAGTGAGAACTATCGCGG
Source organism: Legionella oakridgensis ATCC 33761 = DSM 21215 (assembly GCF_000512355.1). Lineage (NCBI taxonomy): Bacteria > Pseudomonadati > Pseudomonadota > Gammaproteobacteria > Legionellales > Legionellaceae > Legionella > Legionella oakridgensis. The sequence continues at coordinate 349,263 of NZ_CP004006.1, forward strand.
CAATCAAGGATAAAAAGCAGGCTAGCTGAACGATAATCTTTAAATAATTTTAATTTAGGAGTTAAAAGTGGCTATATCAAAAAATGAAATTCTGGAAACCATATCCAACATGTCTGTTATGGAAGTGGTTGAATTAATTGAAGCGATGGAAGAGAAATTTAACGTTTCTGCCGCCGCTGCTGCGGTTGCTGTTGCAGCTCCTGCTGCTGCCGCTGCTAGTGCTGCTGAAGAGAAAACCGAATTTGACGTAGTTATGACCAGTTTTGGTGATAATAAAGTTGGTGTGATTAAAGCAATCCGTAGTATCACCGGTCTTGGTTTGAAAGAAGCTAAAGATTTGGTTGAAGGTGCTCCATCAACCGTTAAAGAAGGTGTTTCTAAAGACGAAGCTGCTGATATCAAGAAGCAGCTTGAAGAGGCTGGTGCTTCCGTCGACGTTAAGTAATTTCGCTAGATCATAATTGATGACCCAGCCATGTTTTCATGGCTGGGTTTACGTGTTTGAAATATTCAATAATTTATAGAGGAACTCCTAATGGCCGAAGCAGTTGCTAACCCTCAATATTCACATGCTGAGAAAAAACGATTTCGCAAGAGCTTTGGTAAACAAGCGGATATGATGGAAATCCCTAATCTGCTTGACATTCAGCTGAAATCTTATCGTGATTTTATTCAAGCCGATGCTGGAACAAAAGAACAAGAAAAAACTGGTTTACATGCGGCTTTTGCATCGGTATTTCCAATTCATAGCTTTTCTGGCAATGCAAGACTTGAATACGTTGGCTACAGCTTAGGTGAGCCAGCTTTCGATGTACGAGAATGCAAGTTGAGAGGATTAACCTATTCTGCTCCGTTAAGAGTTAAAGTACGACTGGTTGTCCTTGACAAAGATGCAACTGGCGATGAAAAGCCCATTAAAGATATTCGTGAGCAAGATGTCTTCATGGGAGAGATTCCGTTAATGACGGATGTGGGTACATTTGTTATTAATGGTACAGAGCGAGTTGTTGTCTCGCAACTTCATCGTTCCCCAGGAGTTATTTTTGAACATGATAAAGGTAAAACACATTCTTCTGGCAAATTATTATATTCAGCCAGAATTATCCCTTATCGTGGCTCATGGCTTGATTTTGAATTCGACCCCAAAGATTGCGTATTTGTTCGTATCGACCGTCGTCGTAAATTACCTGTTAGTATTTTGTTGCGCGCATTAGGTTATGATACGGAATCCATTCTAACCGAGTTTTTTGAGACAACGTCCTGTCATTTGAAAAATGGTGAGTTCCATATTGACCTCATTCCATCACGATTACGTGGTGAAATTGCATTATTTAATATTATTGCTCCAGAGACAGGCGAAGTTATTGTTGAAGAAGGAAGAAGAATAACAACAAGACACATTAAATTAATGGAAAAGAACAATATGAGTGTTCTTGTTGTTCCTCATGATTACTTGATTGGTAAAGTACTTGCCAAAGACATCGTTGATACGTCAACGGGAGAAGCGATTGCTCTGGCTAACGATGAAATTACAAGCGATCTCTTGGATTCCACTATTGAGCATGGAATTCACGCGTTTGAAATGATTTATACTAACGAATTGGATCATGGTTCTTATATATCCGATACAATTCGTATTGATCCAACATCAAACCAATTAGAAGCGTTAGTAGAAATTTATCGAATGATGCGGCCAGGTGAGCCTCCCACCAAAGAAGCTGCTGAAGCATTATTTAAAAATCTGTTCTTTGCGGAAGACCGTTATGATCTTTCAGCGGTTGGACGTATGAAGTTTAATCGCAGAGTAGGTCGGAAAGAAGATCAGGGGCCCGGCACGCTGACTAAGGAAGATATACTGGCTGTTATTAAAACATTAATCGACATTCGCAACGGTATTGGCATGGTTGATGACATTGACCATTTAGGAAATCGTCGCGTACGTAGTGTCGGTGAAATGGCTGAGAATCAATTCCGTGTAGGTTTGGTTCGTGTAGAACGTGCGGTAAAAGAACGCTTGAGCTTGGCTGAGTCAGAAAATCTTATGCCACAAGATTTAATTAATGCCAAACCAGTATCTGCAGCTGTAAAAGAGTTTTTTGGCTCAAGTCAGCTTTCACAATTTATGGATCAGGTTAATCCATTATCAGGTGTTACTCATAAACGCCGTGTTTCTGCATTGGGACCAGGTGGTTTAACTCGCGAAAGAGCTGGATTTGAGGTTCGTGACGTTCATACCACCCATTATGGTCGAGTGTGTCCCATTGAAACGCCTGAAGGTCCGAACATTGGGTTGATTAATTCCTTGTCAGTTTATGCAAGAACAAATGAGTATGGGTTCATTGAAACACCATGCAGAAAGGTGGTTAATGGATGTGTTACCGATGAAATTGAATACATTTCTGCCATCGAAGAAGTTGACCAATACATTGCGCAATCCAGCGTCGAAGTTGACGGAAATGGCAAAATTTTAGCGGATTTGGTTCCTTGTCGACATCAGAACGAATTTTCGCTGACGACTCCGGACAAAATTAACTACATGGACGTGTCGGCAAAACAAATCGTGTCTGTAGCGGCTTCTCTGATTCCATTTTTGGAGCATGATGATGCTAACCGTGCCTTGATGGGTTCCAACATGCAACGACAAGCTGTTCCAACGTTGCGCTCTGAAAAACCGTTGGTTGGTACTGGAATGGAGCGGGATGTTGCTTCTGATTCAGGAGTATGCGTGGTTGCAAAACGTGGTGGTGTTATTGACCTTGTGGATGCTGCACGGATTGTGGTGCGTGTTAATGATGATGAAACATCCGCTGGTGAAACAGGGGTTGATATTTATAACCTGACGAAATACTTCCGCTCAAACCAAGATACTTGCATTAATCAAATTCCAATTGTTGCGAAAGGCGACCGTATCAAACGCGGTGATATTCTCGCTGATGGTCCATGCACAGACATGGGAGAATTGGCATTAGGTCAAAATCTTCTTGTCGCTTTTATGCCTTGGAACGGTTATAACTTTGAAGATTCTATTTTGATTTCTGAGCGCATTGTCCAGGATGATCGATTTACAACGATTCATATTGAAGAATTAACTTGCATCGCACGAGATACAAAATTAGGAACAGAAGAAATTACTTCTGACATACCGAATGTAGGGGAATCAGCATTAGCTAATTTAGATGAGTCTGGTGTTGTTTACATTGGTGCTGAAGTGGCTGCTGGCGATATTCTCGTTGGTAAAGTCACGCCAAAAGGTGAAACGCAGTTAACGCCTGAAGAAAAGCTGTTAAGAGCCATCTTTGGTGAAAAAGCTTCTGATGTAAAAGATTCATCATTGCGTGTGCCGTCAGGAATGAATGGTACCGTTATTGATGTACAAGTCTTTACTCGCGATGGCCTTGAAAAAGATGCACGTGCCAAAAGCATCGAAGAAGAACATCTTGCGCGGATACGAAAGGATTTGATTGATGAGCGACGCATTCGAGAAGAAGATATTTATCATCGTGTGCGTACGTTACTGTTGGATAAAATGGTAACGGGTGGCCCTGGCGGTTTAAAATCAGGATCAAAAATAACCAACGATTATTTAAGTAAGCTTGATCGTGAAAAATGGTTTGATATTCGTGTAGAAGACGATGTGATAAGCCAACAACTTGAGCAATTGTCTAAACAATTGGAATCCTTGGCTAAGGAAATTGAAAAACGATTTAATGATAGTCGTAAAAAATAACTCAAGGTGACGATTTGGCTCCTGGCGTATTGAAAATCGTTAAAGTTTATCTTGCTGTGAAAAGACGTATACAGCCAGGGGATAAGATGGCTGGTCGTCATGGAAATAAAGGGGTTATATCCATCGTTGTTCCAGTGGAAGATATGCCATACATGGAAGATGGTACGCCAGTTGATATCGTTCTCAATCCATTAGGTGTGCCGTCACGTATGAACATTGGACAGGTACTCGAAACTCATTTGGGAATGGCTGCAAAAGGCTTGGGATTACGCATTGGAAAAATGTTAGATAATAATCATCCTATGTCTGATATTCGCAATTATCTTAATAAGATATACAACCATGATGAGAAAAAGCGCATTGATTTAAGTAAATTAAACGATGAAGAAATGCGTGTTCTTGCAAATAATCTCAGAGATGGCGTGCCCATGGCAACTCCGGTGTTTGATGGAGCTTCTGAAGCGGAAATCAAAGCCATGCTGCAGTTGGCTGAGTTACCGGGAGATGGGAAAACCACATTAGTGGATGGTCGAACAGGCAGAAAATTCGATAATCCTGTCACCGTTGGCTATATGTATATGCTTAAACTTAATCATTTGGTTGATGATAAAATGCATGCCCGTTCAACGGGTTCGTATAGTCTGGTTACCCAGCAGCCTCTTGGTGGGAAAGCGCAATTTGGTGGACAGCGCTTTGGAGAGATGGAAGTATGGGCATTGGAAGCTTATGGTGCTGCTTATACCTTGCAAGAAATGTTAACGGTAAAATCAGATGACGTTGGAGGAAGAACCAAGATATACAAAAACATTGTTGATGGTGATCATCGTATGGATCCCGGAATGCCTGAATCATTTAACGTATTGCTTAAGGAAATCAGGGCATTGGGAATTGATATTGAATTGGATCACGATTAAACAGTAGTGATTTCTGACTGACCATTTTTTGGAGACATAAACTTGGCTAATCTAGGCAACGAATCCATGAATAAAGCGCCCGTAATGAGTGATTTGCTCGGCTTGCTCAAACAACAAGGTCAAAGTGAAGAGTTTGATGCAATCAAGATTGCTTTGGCTTCACCTGATTTAATTCGTTCTTGGTCTTATGGTGAAGTAAAAAAACCAGAAACCATTAATTATCGTACGTTCAAGCCAGAACGTGATGGGCTATTTTGTGCCAAAATATTTGGCCCTATTAAAGATTATGAATGCTTATGCGGTAAATACAAACGCTTGAAACATCGCGGTGTTATTTGTGAAAAATGCGGTGTGGAATTGGCTTTGGCTAAGGTCCGGCGTGAGCGTATGGGCCATATTGAACTGGCAAGTCCTGTGGCTCATATATGGTTCTTGAAATCACTTCCATCGCGTATTGGCTTGCTGCTTGATATGACATTGAGGGATATTGAACGCGTTTTATATTTCGAAGCGTTTGTCGTTGTCGATCCAGGTATGACAGAAATGGAGCGTGGGCAGCTGCTTAATGATGAAGCTTACTTGGATGCCATGGAGCAGTATGGTGATGAATTTGATGCTAGAATGGGTGCAGAAGCTATTCGAGATTTGTTAAAGCAAATTGATTTGGAAGAAGAAATCAAATCATTGCGCGAAGAATTACCGACGACAAATTCTGAAACGAAAATTAAAAAAATCACCAAACGACTTAAATTATTGGAAGCGTTCTATGATTCAGGAAACAAGCCTGAGTGGATGATTATGAACGTTCTCCCAGTGTTGCCGCCAGATTTGAGACCATTGGTTCCTCTGGATGGTGGCCGATTTGCAACGTCTGATTTAAATGATTTGTATCGACGAGTCATTAATCGTAATAACCGTTTAAAAAGATTATTAGATCTTAATGCTCCCGACATCATTGTTCGTAATGAAAAGAGAATGTTGCAAGAATCTGTTGATGCATTATTGGATAATGGTCGCAGAGGTCGAGCTATTACCGGTACTAACAAACGACCATTGAAATCGCTTGCTGATATGATTAAAGGAAAGCAAGGTCGTTTCCGTCAAAATTTGTTAGGCAAGCGTGTAGATTATTCGGGACGTTCCGTTATCGTTGTTGGGCCAACGTTGCGCTTGCATCAATGCGGATTGCCAAAAAAGATGGCTTTGGAATTATTTAAGCCATTTATCTTTAGTAAATTAGAATTTCGCGGACTCGCTACAACCATCAAGGCCGCTAAAAAAATGGTGGAACGTGAAGACCCAGTCGTATGGGATATACTCGAAGACGTTATTCGCGAGCATCCAATTCTATTAAACCGTGCGCCAACTTTACACCGTTTAGGGATTCAAGCGTTTGAGCCCGTTCTTATTGAAGGAAAGGCTATTCAATTGCATCCATTGGTTTGTACTGCTTATAACGCAGACTTCGACGGTGACCAAATGGCAGTACATGTGCCACTGACGATAGAAGCTCAGTTGGAAGCCCGCTCGCTGATGATGTCTACCAATAATATTTTGTCGCCGGCCAATGGTGAACCTATTATCGTTCCAAGCCAGGACGTTGTTTTAGGGTTATATTATCTGACACGAGAACGAGTCAATGCGCTTGGGGAAGGTAAGATTTTTGCAAGTGCTCAGGAAGCACAGAATTTTTATGAAGATGGCTATGTAGACATCCACGCTAAAATTAAAATTCGCATGTCTATAGATAAAACGCAAACTCATCAGTTGGTAGAAACAACTGTTGGGCGAGCTATCCTCGCGGATATCCTTCCCAAAGGAATGCCGTTTTCTTATATCAATAAACCCATGACGAAAAAAGCGATTTCTAAAGTGGTGGATAGCTGTTATAGAAACTATGGGTTAAAAGAAACCGTTATTTTTGCCGATCAGCTGATGTATATGGGGTTTAAATACGCTACTCGTGCAGGCGCTTCCATTGGTATCGAAGATATGGAAATTCCTGATGATAAAGCATCCATTATTGAGCAAGCTGATAATGAAGTACGTGAGATTGAATCGCAATTTCGTTCAGGTTTGTTAACGAATGGTGAGCGATATAACAAGGTTATCGATATTTGGTCACGAACCAATGAAATGGTGGCTAAATCGATGATGAGTAAAATCGCAACGGAAGAAGTTTCCAATAAAGAAGGTAAACTAGTTCGGCAAGATTCCTTCAATCCTATTTTTATGATGGCGGATTCTGGAGCCCGGGGTTCTGCTGCACAGATACGACAATTAGCTGGAATGCGGGGCTTGATGGCAGCGCCGGATGGTTCGATTATTGAAACACCCATTACGGCTAATTTCCGTGAAGGATTGAATGTATTCCAATATTTTATTTCAACTCACGGTGCCCGTAAGGGTTTGGCCGATACCGCATTAAAAACCGCTAACTCTGGATATTTAACACGGCGCTTGGTGGATGTGGCACAAGATGTTGTGATTACGGAAGATGATTGCGGTACTGATAAAGGGATATTAATGCAGCCGCTGATTGAAGGTGGTGATATCGTAGAGCCGCTGCATGAGCGCGTACTTGGTCGTGTGGTAGCAATAGATGTATATATTCCCAATGAAAAAGATCCTATTGTTACAGCAGGTACTTTGTTGGATGAGGAATGGGTAGAGCGTTTGGAAAAAATTGGTGTTGACCAAGTTTACGTTCGTTCTCCAATTACTTGCGAGACTCGTTTTGGATTATGTGCAAAGTGTTATGGCCGCGATTTGGCTCGTGGACATCTTGTCAACACTGGAGAAGCAGTAGGCATTATTGCTGCACAGTCCATTGGTGAACCAGGTACTCAGTTAACCATGCGGACATTCCATATCGGAGGTGCTGCTTCAAGAGCAACGGCTGCCAATAATATCCAGGTCAAAAATAAAGGTATTATTCGACTGCATAATATTAAGACCGTCACAAACGACAACGGCAACCTGGTTGCGGTATCGCGTTCAGGAGAACTGACTGTAGCAGATGAGTTTGGCCGAGAGCGAGAGCGCTACAAATTGCCTTATGGTGCGGTTTTATCTGTTCATGATCATTCCGCTGTAGAAGCAGGACAAGTAATAGCTACTTGGGATCCACATACGCATCCAGTTATTTCGGAAGTAAGTGGAAAACTTAAGTTCGTTGACTTGATTGATGGTTTAACCATGAATCGCCAAACCGATGAATTGACCGGTTTGAGTAATATTGTGGTGATTGATGCAAAACAAAGAGGTGGTGGAGCTGGCCGGGATTTACGACCAATGGTCAAATTGGTTTCTGATGATGGTGAAGATATATTCATTGCAGGGACTAATGTGCCGGCACAATATTATCTTCCTGTAGATGCAATCATCAATTTTGAAGATGGGCATCGAGTAGGCGTTGGCGATATTATTGCTCGTATTCCTCAAGAGCGCTCAAAAACCCGCGATATTACTGGGGGTCTTCCTCGTGTTGCTGATTTGTTTGAGGCAAGAAAACCGAAAGATTCTGCCGTGATGGCTGAAATATCTGGTGTGGTCAGTTTTGGAAAAGAAACAAAAGGAAAACGACGCCTGATTATTACTGCTTCAGAAAATGAGGCGCACGAAGAGTTAATTCCTAAATGGCGGCATATTTCAGTATTTGAAGGTGAACATGTGGAAAAAGGTGAGATTGTAGCAGATGGACCACCTAATCCACACGATATCTTACGATTACTGGGTGTTGGTGCTCTTGCAAATTACATCGTTAATGAAGTTCAGGATGTTTATCGCCTGCAGGGTGTTAAAATTAACGATAAGCACATCGAAACCATTGTTCGGCAGATGTTGCGTAAACGTACAATAACGTTCCCGGGAGATTCCAAATTCCTCGCAGGTGAACAGATTGAAGAAACGGCAATGTTGCAAGAAAATGATAAGCTAATCAGCGAAGGTAAAATGCCAGCTTATGGCACTCCAATGTTATTGGGGATTACCAAAGCATCGCTGGCAACGGAATCATTTATTTCTGCTGCTTCCTTCCAAGAGACAACACGTGTGCTTACAGAAGCTGCAGTCAGTGGAAAGATCGATGATTTACGTGGTTTAAAAGAAAATGTCATGGTTGGTCGGTTAATACCCGCAGGAACTGGGTATGCTTATCACCAGCGGCGTAAGGCAAAACGTGCTAGAATTGCAGGAGCTGAGTAAGCAGTGCATGTTGTTTCAGCGAGCGATGTAGAACATGCGCTTAGCGAAGCGTTAAATGCAGATAATCATGAGCACTGAAATTAAATGATAGGAGTTCAAATTCTGTTCTAATTTATTGCTATAAAATGAATTATCCAAAAGTAATCTGGTTTCATGTTTGTGTATGATCTGTGGAAATTACGTAAATTAGATGCTTTGGATGATCATAATGAGTATATAAATGAAGGTCCATTTGGTTTGCACTTGACAAATCAAGCGGACCTTTATAGAATCCGGCCTCCTTATGCATACGAAATAATCTCAAGCTAAAGTTCGGAGTTAACAATAAATGGCTACTATTAATCAGTTGGTAAGAAAGCCTCGAGTGAACGCTAAAAGAAAAAGTAACGTTCCAGCATTGGAGTCTTGCCCGCAACGTAGAGGGGTCTGTACCCGTGTTTATACGACAACACCTAAGAAGCCTAATTCAGCTATGCGTAAGGTTGCGCGGGTGCGATTAACAAATGGATATGAAGTAACTTCTTATATTGGCGGTGAAGGCCATAATTTGCAAGAACACTCGGTTGTTCTTATTCGTGGCGGCCGTGTTAAGGACTTGCCTGGTGTTCGATATCATACCATACGGGGTAGCTTGGATACGTCAGGGGTGAATGATCGGAAGCAAGGGCGTTCTAAGTATGGAACCAAGAAACCCAAAGATAAGAAATAATCTGATTTTTAGGAACTAATATGCCAAGAAGAAGAGAAGTCCCAAAACGAGAAATTTTGCCTGATCCGAAACATCATAGCGAGTTATTGGCAAAATTCATCAATGTTTTAATGATTAGTGGAAAAAAATCCATTGCTGAAAAAATCACTTATGGAGCGCTTGCAATCATGGAAGAGCGCTTGAAGAAGTCAAGAAAATCTGACGATGAAAGCGGTGATGAAGGTGGCCATTCCTCTGCGGGCGGCTCAAGCCCTATTTTGCGGATTTTTGAACAAGCACTTGATAATGTAAGGCCAACCGTTGAAGTGCGTTCCAGGCGTGTTGGCGGAGCTACCTACCAAGTACCAGTTGAAGTCCGTTTAGAGCGCAGTATCGCGCTGGGCATGCGTTGGATTGTACAAGCCGCTCGTTCACGTGGTGAAAAGGGTATGATGATGAGACTGGCTGGCGAACTTGTTGATGCTTATGAAACCAAAGGTTCGGCAGTGAAAAAACGCGAAGAGACTCATCGAATGGCAAAAGCAAACCAAGCGTTCGCCCATTTCAGATGGAATTAAAGGGAGAGGTAGTCCGTGTCAACTACACCATTAGAATTATATAGGAACATTGGTATTGCTGCACACGTTGATGCAGGAAAAACAACCACAACGGAGCGTGTGTTGTATTATACTGGTCGTTCCCATAAAATCGGTGAGGTTCATGAAGGCGCTGCAACCATGGATTGGATGGTGCAAGAGCAAGAGCGCGGAATTACTATTACCTCTGCTGCGACGACCTGCTACTGGTCAGGAATGGAAAAACAGTACAAGCCACATCGCATTAACATCATTGATACCCCAGGGCACGTCGATTTTATGATTGAAGTTGAACGTTCTCTTCGTGTGTTGGATGGGGCTATTGTTGTGTTTGATTCCGTATCAGGTGTTGAGCCACAGTCCGAAACGGTGTGGCGGCAATCTGACCGGTATGGCGTTCCGCGAATTGTTTTTGTAAACAAAATGGATCGCATGGGCGCTAATTTTATGCGTGTAGTAAAGCAAATTAAAGAGCGTCTTGGCTCCAATCCTGTGGTTGTTCAATTACCAATTGGAGCAGAAGAAGAGTTTAAAGGCGTTATTGATCTCATAAAAATGAAAGCAATTTATTGGGATGAAGAAAGCCGAGGAATGAAGTTTGAATACCAAGATATTCCAGATAATCTGCGTGGGCAGTGCGAAGAATTGCGCAATCAAATTATTGAAGCCGCTGCGGAAGACTCAGAAGAATTAATGGAAAAATATCTGGAAGGTGAGGCATTAACGGAAAGTGAAATTAAATCCGCTTTGCGTCGACGTACAATTAACAATGAAATTGTGCCTGTGTTTTGTGGTTCTGCGTTTAAAAACAAGGGCGTGCAAGCCGTCCTTGACGGAGTGGTTGATTATTTGCCATCTCCATTGGATGTTCCTCCAGTAAGAGGCATCAATGAAGCAGGCGAAGAGGCTTTTCGAAAAACATCATATGATGAGCCGTTTTCAGCACTTGCTTTTAAAATTGCCACCGACCCATTTGTTGGCACGTTGACTTATTTTCGGGTGTATTCAGGGGTATTAAAATCTGGTGATACCGTCTACAACCCGGTAAAAGATAAAAAAGAGCGAATTGGCCGATTGTTGCAGATGCATGCAAACGCAAGAGAAGAAATTAAAGAAGTGCACGCCGGTGATATTGCTGCGGCGGTTGGCTTGAAAACGGTGACTACTGGAGACACTCTCTGCGATGTCAATTCGCTAATTACATTAGAAAAAATGGATTTTCCTGAGCCGGTAATAGCGGTTGCTGTTGAGCCAAAGACCAAGGCTGATCAAGAAAAATTATCGATTGCTTTAGGTAAGTTGGCGCAAGAAGATCCATCATTTAGAGTTCATACGGACGAGGAAAGTGGACAGACTATTATTCAAGGAATGGGTGAGCTACATCTTGAAATTATTGTTGACCGTTTGCGTCGTGAGTTTTTAGTTGAAGCCAATGTTGGCAAACCACAAGTTGCTTATCGTGAAACGTTGAAACGTACTGTTGAGCAAGAAGGCAAGTTTGTACGTCAATCTGGTGGTCGGGGTCAATATGGTCATGTCTGGCTTAAGATTGAGCCTAAACCAAGAGGTGAAGGCTACGAGTTCGTTAATGCTATCGTCGGCGGGGTTATACCTAAAGAATATATTCCTGCTGTTGATAAAGGTGTGCAAGAACAATTGCAGAATGGCGTTATTGCTGGCTATCCAGTCGTTGATGTTAAGGTTACTTTGTTTGATGGATCTTTCCATGAGGTAGATTCAAGTGAGATGGCGTTTAAGATAGCAGGCTCACAATGTTTCAAACAAGGTGCGCAAAAGGCCAGTCCTGTTTTACTTGAACCAATTATGAGTGTCGAAGTAGTTACTCCTGAAGATTACATGGGTGATGTCATGGGTGATTTGAGTCGACGTAGAGGTATGGTTCAAGGTATGGATGAATCTCCTGCCGGTCGTATTATTCGTGCGGAAGTGCCCCTTGCAGAAATGTTTGGGTATTCAACGGACTTACGATCTGCAACCCAGGGACGTGCAACCTATACGATGGAGTTTGCAAAATATGCCGAAGCCCCGGCAAATATAGCTGATGCAATTATCAAGAAACAATAAATTAAAGAGGTACTAAAATGGCGAAGGAAAAATTTGAGCGAAAGAAGCCACACGTGAATGTGGGGACGATTGGTCACGTTGACCATGGTAAGACGACCCTGACGGCGGCGATTACGACGATTATGGCGAAGAAATATGGCGGTACAGCGAAAGCCTATGATCAAATTGATGCGGCGCCAGAAGAAAGAGAACGTGGGATTACGATTTCCACGGCGCATGTGGAGTACGAATCAGCTGCTCGCCATTATGCACACGTAGACTGTCCTGGACATGCGGATTATGTGAAGAACATGATTACTGGTGCGGCACAAATGGATGGAGCGATATTAGTTGTATCTGCAGCGGATGGTCCGATGCCACAAACCCGCGAGCATATTTTGTTGTCACGACAAGTTGGTGTTCCTTATATTGTTGTGTTTTTAAACAAGGCTGACATGGTTGATGATCCTGAATTGTTAGAACTTGTTGAGATGGAAGTACGTGACTTGTTGAGCTCCTATGAGTTTCCTGGCGATGACATTCCGATTGTTGTTGGTTCGGCTTTGAAAGCGCTGGAAGGCGATACGAGTGACATTGGTATGGCAGCGATTGAGAAGCTGGTTGAGACGATGGATTCATATATTCCTGAGCCAGTTCGTAATATTGACAAGAGCTTCTTGTTGCCGATTGAAGATGTGTTCTCAATTTCTGGACGCGGTACGGTTGTTACTGGGCGCGTTGAAAGCGGAATTATTAAAGTTGGTGAAGAAGTTGAGATTGTTGGAATTCGTGATACGGTGAAGACGACGTGCACGGGTGTTGAGATGTTCCGTAAGTTGCTTGACGAAGGCCGCGCTGGTGATAACGTTGGAGTGCTGTTACGTGGCACGAAGCGTGATGAAGTTGAGCGTGGGCAAGTATTAGCTAAGCCGGGCAGCATCAAGCCACACACGAAGTTTGAAGCAGAAGTGTATGTTTTATCTAAAGATGAAGGTGGACGTCATACTCCATTCTTTAATGGCTATCGTCCACAGTTTTATTTTAGAACGACGGACGTAACGGGAACTTGCGAGCTTCCGGAAGGTACGGAGATGGTCATGCCTGGTGATAATGTTCAAATGCTTGTCAGCTTACATGCACCTATTGCGATGGATGAAGGGTTGCGTTTTGCGATTCGCGAAGGCGGTCGTACTGTAGGCGCAGGTGTTGTCGCCAAAATTATTGAGTAATAAAAATGAGCAATAGTCAAAATATTAAAATCCGTCTCAAATCATTCGACCATCGTATGATAGATGCTTCAACACGAGAAATTGTAGATACGGCTAAACGTACTGGCGCACAAATTCGTGGGCCAATACCATTGCCAATGAAAAAAGAGAAGTTTACTGTGCTGACCTCGCCTCATGTTAATAAAGATGCACGTGATCAATATGAATTGCGTACGCATAAGCGGCTGGTTGTTATTGTAAATCCTACCGAAAAGACAGTTGATGCATTAATGAAACTGGATCTGGCAGCCGGCGTGGATGTTCAGATTAGCCTGGATGACTAGGCGGGTGAACGCTGAAAATTAAAGAGAGGGTGTTGCAATGATCGGTTTATTAGGCCGTAAAATCGGCATGACACGCGTGTTTACAGAAGAAGGAAAAACAATTCCTGTTTCAGTGGTTGAAATAGTGCCAAACCGCGTTTCACAAATAAAAAGCATTGAAGTTGATGGTTATAATGCGATCCAACTGACTGGTGGTAATAAAGCGGCAAGTCGCGTTAGTAAGCCTATGGCTGGGCATTTCGCAAAGGCAGAAATTGAAGCCGGTGATATGCTCTGTGAATTCCGTTTGGACGATTTGGAACAGTATTCTGTCGGTCAAGTTATTGCTGTTGGCGATGTATTCAATGAAGGTGAGTACGTGGATGTTGCTGCCATATCCAAAGGTAAAGGATTTGCTGGCACGGTGAAAAGACATAATTTCAGAACACAAGATGCGACCCATGGTAATTCACGCTCGCACCGTGTACCTGGCTCAATTGGACAGAACCAGTCACCAGGCCGTGTATTTAAAGGGAAAAAAATGGCCGGGCAACTTGGAAATAAGCGCTGTACGACTCAATCCTTGGAATTAGTCCGCGTCGATAAAGATCGTAATCTGCTTTTGATCAAAGGTGCGATTCCTGGTGCCCCAGGCGCAAGAGTTGAAGTAAAGCCTGCAGTTAAAAGGCAAGAAAGGGGTTAACCATGCAATTAGTGACGAAAGATACAAATTCTGAGATTACAGTCAATGATGCTGTCTTTTCATATGATTATAATGAAGGTTTAATTCATCAAGCCGTTGTGGCCTTCATGAATAAGGCACGTTCTGGTAATAGTGCCCAAAAAACACGATCTGAAGTAAGTGGCGGTGGCAAAAAGCCTTGGAATCAGAAAGGAACCGGACGAGCAAGAGCTGGTACTATTCGCAGCCCATTATGGCGTTCAGGCGGTGTGACTTTTGCTTCAAAAAAACGAGATTATTCACAAAAAATTAATAAAAAAATGTACAAACGCGCATTGCGTAGTATAATCTCCGAGCTCAACCGCAATGGAAGTCTGATTGTTGTCAGTGACTTTCAGTGTTCATCCTTAAAAACCAAGGATTTTATTAGTAAGATGGCGGATTTGCAGCTTACGAATGCATTGGTTGTTATGAAAGAAGTCGGTGAGTTTGAATATTTGGCTTCACGCAATCTTATAGATTTTGACGTCTGTGATGTCACTGGCTTGGACCCAGTAGCGCTGTTGCGATTTGAAAACGTTGTGATGACTGAAGAAGCCATTAAACAATTAGAGGAGCAGTTACAATGAATCCTGAACGGTTAATAATGGTTCTTCGTGAACCGCATACCTCTGAAAAAGCAACCATTATGGCTGAGCGGTTTAAGCAATTTACATTTAAAGTATTGAGAACAGCGACTAAGGGAGAAGTAAAGCAAGCTGTTGAACAGATGTTTAATGTGAAAGTCAAAAGTGTATCTGTCATCAATGTTAAAGGAAAAGTAAACGTTTCCGTCAACTGAATGGTAAACGCAGTGACTGGAAAAAAGCATTTGTTTCCTTGCAGCCAGGGTATGACATCGACTTCACTGTGACAGAATAAGAAAGGCGAATAAAGATGGCATTATTAAAATCAAAACCAACATCACCGGGTAAACGGGGTGAACTGCGAGTAGTTCATCACCATATTCATAAAGGAAAACCGCATTCAGCTTTAATTGAAAAGCTAAATAAAACTGGTGGAAGAAATAATCAGGGCAGAATTACTGTTCGTCACATTGGTGGTGGTGCTCGAAGCCATTATCGCCTGGTTGATTTTAAGCGTAATAAAGATGGCATAGAAGCGAGAGTTGAGCGGATAGAATATGATCCAAACCGTTCAGCGTTGATAGCACTGCTCGTTTATAAAGACGGTGAGCGACGATATATCATTGCGCCAGCTGGATTAAAACAAGGCGATGTAGTCATCAGTGGTGAGGAGTCTCCAATTTCCAACGGGAATTGTCTCCCTTTAAAAAATATTCCGCTCGGAACAACCATCCATGGTGTTGAACTCAAACCAGGCAAAGGTGCGCAATTATTGCGTAGCGCTGGATGCAGCGGTCAAATCGTAGCAAAAGAAGGTCTTTATTCAACCATTAAGCTCCGTTCTGGTGAAATGAGAAAAGTTTTATCTAGTTGTCGTGCGGTTATTGGTGAAGTGAGTAATAGTGAACATAACCTTCGTTCTCTTGGGAAAGCAGGAGCTACAAGATGGCGAGGCATACGGCCTACCGTGCGTGGTGTTGCAATGAACCCTGTTGACCATCCGCATGGTGGTGGGGAAGGTAGAACTTCAGGCGGCCGTCATCCAGTAACCCCATGGGGTATCCCAACGAAAGGTTATAAAACAAGAACGAATAAGCGAACGGATAAGTTTATTACTAGACGACGTAAGAAAAAATAATTAGTTAAGAGGATATCAAAGTGGCGCGTTCTATAAGAAAAGGTCCTTTTGTTGATCATCATTTACTGGCTAAAGTTGAAGCTGCGGTTGCATCTAAGTCAAAAAAGCCAATTAAAACTTGGTCGCGACGTTCAACAATCGTTCCTGAAATGATCGATTTGACCATAGCCGTTCATAACGGACGAGATCATGTTCCGGTGTTTATCACCGATAATATGGTTGGTCATAAATTAGGTGAGTTTGCCATGACTCGAACATTTAAAGGCCATGCTGGTGACAGAAAGGCCAAGGGTAAATAAGAGGCAGCGATGGAAGTTACAGCTAGATTAAAAAATGCCCCTTTATCAGCACAAAAGGGCAGACTGGTTGCAGATATGATTCGTAATATGAACGTTTCAAATGCAGTCAATGTCCTTAAATTTACTCCCAAAAAGGGCGCTCAATTGATGCTGAAATTATTAGAATCTGCAATTGCTAATGCAGAAAATAATAATGGTGCAGACATCGACGAATTAAAAGTAGGTATGGTATGTGTGGATGAAGCGGCAACGCTTAAGCGCATTCGTGCCCGTGCCAAAGGGCGTGCGAACAGAATTTCTAAGCGCACATGTCATATCACCATTAAAGTGTCTGATGAGGAATAGCAATGGGACAAAAAGTTAACCCAATTGGTATACGTTTAGGTATTGTTAAAGATTGGAATTCTAAATGGTTTGCAAGCAAAAATTATGCACAATTGCTGAATCAGGATATTAATCTCCGTAAGGAACTGAAAAGTAAGCTAATGTCTGCTGCTGTAAGTCGAATCCAAATAGAACGCCCTGCAAACAATGCTGTGGTAACAATCTATTCTGCAAGACCAGGCGTTATTATCGGCAAAAAAGGTGGTGGTATTGAGTCATTACGAGCTGAGATTTCTGCAAAACTTGAAGTTCCTGTGCATCTCAATATAGAAGAAGTACGAAAACCTGAACTTGATGCAACACTTGTTGCTGAAGGAATAGCTCAACAATTAGAACAACGTGTTATGTTTAGACGAGCTATGAAACGTGCGGTAACCTCTGCTTTAAAAGCAGGCGCCAAAGGTATTAAGATTTGTGTTAGTGGCCGACTTGGTGGAGCCGAAATTGCTCGTAGTGAGTGGTACCGTGAAGGTCGTGTTCCTTTGCATACATTTCGTGCTGATATTGATTATGGTACGGCTGAGTCAAAAACCACCTATGGAATCATTGGTGTCAAAGTCTGGATCTTCAAGGGTGAAAATGTACCTCAGAAGAGCCGTAACAGCGACACGACCAAGTGAGTGAGGATTTACAATTATGTTACAGCCAAAACGTACTAAATATCGTAAACAAATGAAAGGCCGGAATCGCGGACTTGCACAACGAGGCTCAAAAATTAGCTTTGGTGAGTTTGGTTTAAAGGCGATAGAAAGAGGCCGTTTAACCGCGCGCCAAATAGAAGCTGCAAGGCGGACGATGACACGTCACATCAAGCGTGGTGGGAAAATATGGATTCGTGTATTTCCCGACAAACCAATTACTCAAAAACCTTTGGAAGTGCGACAAGGGAAAGGAAAGGGTAACGTTGAATATTGGGTGGCTCAAATTCAGCCAGGCAAAGTACTTTTTGAAATGGAAGGTGTAAGCAAAGAGCTTGCTATAGAGGCGTTTGATTTGGCTAAAGCCAAGCTTCCTTTCAAGGTGGCATTTGAAGAGCGTAAGGTGATGTAATGAAAGATAATAACGAACTAAGAAAGATGACAATAGATGAATTGCAAAACGAATTACTTTCATTGCGTAAGCAACAATTCAATATGCGTTTAAAAAAGGCAAGTGGTACATTGGATAAGACTCATCTTGTGCGCCAAGTACGCCGCGCAATTGCAAAAATTAAAACAATTATGACTGAAAAGGCAGGAAATAGTGATGTCAAATAGTGAGACAAATGCCAGAACAGTAGTGGGAAAAGTTATCAGCGATAAAATGCAAAAGACTATTGTTGTTATGGTAGAGCGAACTGTTAAGCACCCCAAGTACGGAAAAATGATTAAGCGTCGTACAAAGTTGCATGCTCATGATGAAAATCAAATTTCCAAAATAGGTAATACAGTTAAAATTCGTGAGACCAGACCTTTGTCTAAAACAAAGACTTGGGAACTTGTCGAAGTAATTTCCTGATTTTAGTGATTTGATGCCCTTTTAAAAAACCAGTAAGGCTGATATAATCAGCAGCCTTTTTCTGGTCAAAATTAGATCTGGAGAATGAAATGATACAAATGCAGACCGTGCTCGACGTTGCGGATAATAGCGGCGCGCGCAAAGTAATGTGTATCAAGGTGCTTGGCGGCTCGCACAGGCGATATGCCCGCGTGGGTGATGTTATAAAAGTTAGCGTGAAAGAAGCGATTCCGCGCAGCAAAGTAAAAAAAGGTGCCGTGATGAATGCTGTCGTCGTGCGCACCAGTCAAGGTGTCCGTCGAGATGATGGCTCACTTATACGGTTTGATGGAAATGCGGCTGTGCTTTTAAACAACCAATATGAACCAATTGGGACTCGAATATTCGGGCCGGTGACGCGTGAGCTAAGAGAGCGATTTATGAAAATCATATCTCTCGCTGCTGAAGTATTATGAGAAGGATTGTGTTATGAAACGCATTAGAAAAGGCGATACGGTTATAGTCATTGCCGGTAAAAGCAAAAATCATGTGGGCAAAGTCATACGTGTGATCGATGGCAAGGTTGTCGTTGAAGGTGCAAATTTAATCAAAAAACATGTTAAGCCTAATCCACAGCTAAACCAAAAAGGCGGAATTATTTCTAAGGAAGCTCCTTTGGATGTATCCAATGTGGCTTTATATAATCCCGCAACGAAAAAAGCGGATAGAGTTGGATTCAAATTTCTTGAAAAAGATGGCGGCAAATACAAGGTAAGATATTTTAAATCCAATAATGAAGTAGTTGACCTTGTTTAATTTAGGTGACGGAAATGGCTAGATTGAAAGATTTTTATAATAAAGAAGTAGTCGGAATGATGATGAAGAAGTTCGGCTACAAGAGTGTCATGCAAGTGCCGAGAATTAAAAAAATAACACTGAATATGGGTGTTGGAGAAGCGGTCGGTGATAAAAAAGTAATGAATTTTGCTTTAGAAGACATGACGAGAATTGCTGGTCAAAAACCTGTTGTTACTGCAGCAAAAAAATCTATTGCTGGTTTTAAAATTCGTGAAGGATGGCCAGTTGGATGTAAAGTAACTCTTCGCAATTATCGGATGTACGAATTTTTGGATCGGTTAATCACTGTTGCTCTGCCAAGGGTTAGAGATTTCCGTGGATTGAATCCAAAATCATTTGATGGCACAGGTAATTATAGCATGGGCATCCATGAACAAATCGTATTTCCTGAAATTGATTTTGATAAAATTGACGGTATTCGCGGTTTGGATATATGCATAACAACAAGTGCTAAAACCAATGAAGAAGCAAAAGCGTTATTGGAAGCTTTTAATCTTCCTTTAAGAGATAGAGACAGAAAATAAGAAGGGTAATATTGTGGCTAAAAAATCAATTATAGCACGTGAAAGTAAAAAAGGCCGGTTGGTAGATAAATATCGAACTCGAAGAGCTGAGCTAAAAGAAATCATTAAGTCATCCAGTGATTTTGATACCATTATGGCAGCGCAGGCTAAATTGGCTAAATTACCTGTTAATTCAAATCCTGTTCGACATACGACGCGCTGCCAGCAATGTGGAAGGCCACATGCGGTTTATCGTAAATTTGGACTTTGCAGGATTTGCTTGCGCCAGCAGTTAATGACTGGAAACGTCACTGGTGGTAGAAAGTCCAGCTGGTAAAAACTATTATTCATTGGAGAACAATTGTGAGTATGCATGATCCAGTTGCAGATATGCTGACCCGAATACGGAATGGCCAGCAAGCCAAGCATCAAGCTGTAACAATGATGTCGTCGAATTTAAAAGAAGAGATTGCACGGGTATTAAAAGAAGAAGGCTATATCGTTGGATATTCTGTTGAACAACGTGAGAATAATAAAAAGGAAATTACTGTACAGCTTAAGTATTATCATGGGAAACCAGTAATTGAACGAATTCAGCGCATTAGTCGCCCAGGGTTAAGAGTTTATAAGTCAGTAAAAGCATTATCTCCTGTGCCAGGTTTTGGAATTGCAATTTTGTCAACTTCTAAAGGTGTGATGACTCATATTGCGGCAAAACAAAATGGGATAGGTGGCGAGCTTATTTGTGAAGTGGCGTAATACAAACGAGGATAAATATGTCTAGAGTAGCGAAAGCCCCAATTGTGCTGCCGGCAAATGTTGAATTGTCGATTGACAAAGATACCGTAACAGTAAAAGGGCCTAAAGGGACATTAACACAACATAAAAATAAATTGGTTAATGTCAGTAAATCAGAAGAAAATGCCAAGCAAATTGTTTTTAAACCCGCTTCTAATGACCCTAACGCCTGGGCTCAAGCAGGAACCGCACGTGCTCTAGTTAATAATATGGTTAAAGGGGTAACATCAGGATTTGAAATAACTTTGGAACTGGTCGGTGTTGGATATCGTGCGCAGGCTAAAGGCAAGTCAATCACGTTGTCCTTGGGATTTTCTCACCCTGTGGAATATCAACTGCCAGATGGGATTGCCGCAGAAACTCCAAGTAATACAACAATAATATTAAAAGGAATTGATAAGCAACTGCTTGGTCAAGTTGCATCCGAAATTCGTGGATTCAGGCCACCGGAGCCCTATAAAGGGAAAGGTGTTAAATACGCTGGCGAAGTTATTATTCGTAAAGAAGCGAAAAAGAAATAAGGTATAAACTATGAATAAGTATGCAGCTCGTAAAAGACGTGCTTCTAAAGCAAAAGCCATTATTCGTAATTCAGATCGGCCAAGATTGGTCGTTTATCGTAGTGCATCTCATATCTATTCACAAATCGTGAGACCTAGTGAACATGGCGATGAGGTTCTGGTTTCTTCATCAACGTTGGATAAGGAATTAAAAGCCAATTTGACCGGAAACAAGTGTGAGCAAGCAATGCAAGTTGGTAAGCTGCTGGCGAAGCGTGCAAAAGAAAAAGAGGTTGTTCAAGTTGCATTTGACCGTGCCGGTTATAAGTATCATGGTCGTGTGAAAGCACTCGCTGAAGCTGCTCGTGAAGCAGGGTTGGATTTTTAAGGATCGGTTATGGCATTAGATGAAACAACAAAAACTGATGGTTATCAAGAAAAACTGGTATCGGTAACACGTACGGCAAAGGTGGTTAAGGGTGGCCGTGTATTTGGTTTTGCAGTCTTGGTAGTCGTTGGAGATGGTAAGGGTAAAGTTGGCTTTGGTCGAGGTAAGGCTCGTGAAGTGCCTATTGCAATTCAAAAAGCAATGGATCAAGCTCGGAAAAATATGGTGTACGTTCCATTAAGTGGAAAAACCATTCATCATGAAATAACACGAAGCTATGGTGCCTCAAAAGTATTCATGAAACCAGCAAGTGAAGGAACAGGGATTATTGCTGGTGGAGCGATGAGAGCAGTACTGGAAGTTTTAGGAGTGCAAAATATTCTTGCAAAAAGTATTGGTTCAACGAACCCAAGCAATATTGTTCGTGCGACGATACATGCATTAACTAGCGTTGAAACTCCTGATTATGTTGCTGCCAAAAGAGGCAAAACAGTTAAAGAAGTAGTGGCAGGTTAATGATGAGTAATAAAATAAAAATCACTTTAGTTAAAAGCTTAATTGGACGTGTGCCGAAACACATTGAAATAGCTAAACAATTACGACTGAGCAAATTAAATAGCGTGGCAATTCATCAAGATAATCCTGCAATTCGCGGGTTGATTCGCCAGATTGATTATTTGTTGAAGGTCGAGGAGTGCGCATAATGAATTTAAATTCACTTTCACCTACACCTGGTTCTCGATCTGCTCGCAAGCGCTTAGGACGAGGAATAGGATCAGGACTTGGTAAGACTAGTGGTCGTGGACATAAGGGTCAAAAGGCTAGGGCTGGTGGTTACCATAAAATTAATTTTGAAGGTGGCCAAATGCCAATTCAGCGTCGGCTTCCTAAATTAGGTTTTAAGTCTCGTATAGGTAAGTTAATTGATGAGGTCACACTGACTGAATTGGCAAAAGTTGATGCCAAAGTTATTGACATTGAAACATTAAAAGCAGCCGGTATTGTTAATAAATCAATGCGTGACGCAAAAATTATATTTTCTGGTGAGCTTACTACCGCTGTGAAGATTAAAGGCTTACGTGTTACTAAGGGTGCGCGCAAAGCAATCGAAGATCTTGGTGGAAGTATAGAAGAGTGAATATGAAAAACCAGAAACAAGGACCTGGCCTCTCCTCACGTGGAGGTTTGACGGAGTTAAAGTCAAGATTGTTGTTTGTCGCCCTTGCCATTCTTGTGTATCGGCTGGGCGCACATATACCAGTTCCAGGACTTGACCCGCAAAAACTAGCTAATTTTTTTAGCGAACAGCAAAATACTATTTTTGGCTTGTTTAATATGTTTTCTGGAGGAGCGTTATCCAGGGTAACTGTTTTTGCTATTGGAATTATGCCGTATATTTCGGCCTCTATTATGATTCAGCTTTTCTCTGTGGTGGTGCCGAAGCTGGAGCAGTTAAAAAAAGAAGGCGAATCTGGTCGGCGTAAAATAAACCAGTACACCAGGTATCTGACTCTGGTTCTTTCTGTGTTCCAGTCTTTGGGTATGGCGCGATGGTTAGCTGGGCAGCAAATTGCCCTGCATCCAGATATTGCTTTCTATTTTACTGCTGTAGTGACGTTGGTCACAGGAACCATGTTTCTAATGTGGCTTGGAGAACAGATTACCGAAAAGGGTGTTGGTAATGGTATTTCTCTCATTATATTTTCTGGTATCGTCTCAAGTATGCCAGGCGCTATTGCCTCTATTTTGCAGCAAGTAAAAGAAGGCCAGATGCAAGCTTTGACGTTGCTGATTATTGCCGTGATCGTAGTTGTTGTGACAGGATTCGTTGTTTTTATTGAAAGAGGACAGCGACGGATTCGTGTAAATTACGCACAAAGAACACAAGGACGAAAGGTGTATGCTGCGCAATCCAGCCATTTGCCCTTAAAAATAAATATGTCAGGAGTAATACCGCCTATTTTTGCATCCAGTATCATACTTTTACCGGCTACATTGGCACAGTTTTTTGGCCGAGGAAAAGGTATGGATTGGCTTGCTGACTTGGGTATGGCTTTATCACCAGGGCAACCTTTATATTTAATTGTTTATGCTGCAGCTATCTTATTTTTTGCATTTTTCTATACGGCGTTAGTGTTTAACCCTAAAGATACGGCAGATAATCTCAAAAAGTCAGGTGCATATATTCCTGGAATTAGACCTGGTGAGCAAACTGCAAGATACGTTGATAATGTGATGACCAGATTAACGTTGATAGGAGCAATTTATTTGGTGCTTGTATGTTTGCTTCCACAGATTCTGATGTTTACTTGGCATGTTCCTTTTTATTTTGGAGGGACTTCATTATTGATTATTGTTGTGGTGATTATGGATTTTGTTGCTCAAATACAGGCTCATTTGATGACACAGCAATATGATTCACTTATGAAAAAGGCAAATTTTAAAGGAACGAAGTTGCCTGGTTTATTATGATTTTTTTTGGAGTTAATAATGAAAGTTAGAGCATCAGTTAAGCGTATTTGCCGTAATTGTAAGATTATTCGTCGTAGCGGCTCAATTCGTGTAATTTGTAAAGATGCGCGTCATAAGCAAAAGCAAGGTTAGACTTAAAGCTTGATTTTATTTTGTGAAACTAGTATTCTTCTGTCCCTTTCGGCAGAGCGAATAAATATCGGAGAAACGAATGGCTCGTATTGCAGGTGTTAATATACCGGATAATAAGCACGTGGTGATCGCACTGACGTCTATTTACGGTATAGGAAAACCAACATCTCTAAAGTTATGTAAGCAAGTTGGTGTTGAACCTACTACAAAAGTAGCTGAATTGTCTGATGAACAATTGGATTTGTTCAGAAATGAAATAGCAAAAATGACCGTTGAAGGTGATTTAAGACGTGTAGTCAGTATGAATATCAAACGACTCATGGACTTAGGCTGTTACAGGGGGTTAAGACATCGAAGAGGATTGCCCTTGCGCGGACAACGAACAAAAACGAATGCTAGAACACGAAAAGGCCGAAGAAAAGGCACCGTGGTTTGATTTTTCATGTAGGAAATTGAGATGGCTATTAATAAGGCAAAACAACAAAAGACTAGAAAAAAGTTAAAAGAGTCGTGTCTGATGGCATCGTCCATGTTCATGCATCATTTAATAATACTATTATTACCTTTACTGATCGGCAAGGTAATGCGTTATGTTGGGCGACTTCAGGTGGTTCAGGATTTAGAGGTTCACGTAAAAGTACGCCTTATGCTGCTCAGATAGCAACTGAAAAAGCGGCATCCGTGGCCAAGGAATATGGTATGAAATCCGTTGCTGTGTTTGTGCATGGCCCTGGCCCAGGACGTGAATCCAGTATTCGCGAATTAATTTCGCAAGAATTCAAAATTGTAGAAATAACAGATGTGACCGGCATACCTCATAATGGGTGTAAGCCGCCTAAAAAACGTCGCGTGTAAGTTTTCAGGAGTGCTCAATGGCTAGATACCTTGGTCCAAAGTGTAAGTTATCACGAAGAGAAGGGACCGATTTGTTGCTTAAAAGTGGTGTGCGGGATCATAAGTCTAAATGCAAGTCGGAAAAACAACCCGGTCAGCATGGTGACAAGCGGCCACGCTTGAGTGATTATGGTCTTCAATTGCGGGAAAAACAAAAAATTCGTAGATTGTATGGTGTTTTGGAAAGACAATTCCGAAATTATTATAAAGCCGCTGCTCGTAAAAAGGGAGCAACTGGTGAAAACTTGATGGTGTTATTGGAAAGCCGATTGGACAATGTTGTCTATCGCATGGGGTTCGCTAGCACACGTGCTGAAGCTCGTCAGCTTGTTAGCCATAAGGCTATTTTGGTCAATGATGAAGTGGTTAATATTCCTTCTTATCTGGTTGCAGCGGGTGATGTTATTTCAATTCGCCAAAAAGCAAGAGAGCAAGGACGTATACAAGCTGCAATAGCATTATCTGAGCAACGAGCTTCATGTGATTGGTTAACTGTTGATCTGGCTTCTTTTAAGGGAACCTTTTCTACATTCCCAACACTTAATGATTTACCTCCTGACTTTAACGTTAACCTGGTGGTAGAACTTTACTCAAAGTAAGATCGGAGACATAGCCGAATGTATACTGATATTAATGAAATGCTGACCCCGAAGGTTCTGAAAGTGCAGTCTGAGAATCCTAACCATTCACGTATTGTGCTTGAACCATTGGAGCGTGGGTTTGGGCACACACTTGGTAATGCTTTACGACGAATTTTGATGTCGTCTATGCCAGGGAGCGCAATAACCGAGGCGAGTATTGATGGTGTATTGCATGAATACAGTACCATTGAAGGTGTTCAGGAAGATGTTGTCAATATACTTCTTAATCTGAAGGAAGTTGCTGTTAAGATTTCCGTGGGTCGCGAGGCTACGCTCACTTTGAGTAAAAAAGGACCCTGTCAGGTTACTGCCGGGGACATTCAATTGACTCACGGTGTTGAAATTCTGAATCCTGATTTTGTGATTGCAAATCTGAACGAGCATGGCAAGCTGGATATGACTCTTAAAGTGGAAAGAGGTGTTGGCTATCGTTCAACTGAAACATTTATAAGGTTGCCAGAAGACGAAATCCAAGAAAAATCAGTTGGTAAGTTAAAGATTGACAGCATATTTTCACCAGTCAAAAAAGTGGCTTATTTTGTTGATAACGCTCGTGTTGAAAATCGTACTGACTTGGATAAGCTGACTATTGATTTACAAACAAATGGTACTATTGATCCTGAAGAAGCGATACGCATTTCAGCAAGTATACTGCAAAGACAATTGCATTCGTTTGTGGACATGAAGTTTGAAGAATCACGTCATGATCATAAGGAACAGCATCAATTTGAACCAATTTTGTTGCGACCTGTTGATGATTTGGAATTAACCGTACGTTCAGCCAATTGTCTGAAGGCCGAAAATATATATTACATAGGGGACTTAGTACAAAAAACTGAGACCGAATTATTAAAAACGCCTAATCTAGGTAAAAAATCCCTGACTGAAATTAAGGATGTGTTGGCATCACGATCATTATCGCTGGGAATGAAACTAGAGAATTGGCCGCCAGAAAATCTTGGCGAATAAAGTTAGGAGTCATAATTATGCGTCACCGTAATACTGGCCGAAACTTAGGCAGAACAAGTAGCCATCGGAAAGCAATGTTTTCTAATATGTGTTGTTCTTTGATTGAGCATGAGATCATTAAAACGACTCTGCCAAAAGCAAAAGAACTAAGACGCTATATTGAGCCATTGATCACGACAAGTAAAATTGATTCAGTGACTACCAGACGGCAGGTGTTTGATAAATTACGTAGTAAGGGTGCCGTTGGGAAGTTATTTACAACGCTTGGTCCACGTTATAATAAAAGACCGGGTGGGTACGTTCGTGTTTTAAAGTGTGGCTATCGTGCTGGTGATAATGCGCCAATGGCGATTGTTGAACTTGTAGATAGACCTAGCACAGAAAATAACGCAGAAGAATAAATTATTTCTGTATACATAAAAAAGGCCAGATTAATCTGGCCTTTTTTATTGGTATATTCATTTAAAAATTAAAAAGGAATATCGTCATCTAACTCTTCAAAAGCATCTTGAGCGACACCTTGTGAGGGTTTGGCGGTCTTGGTGTTCTGGGATGACATGGATTGCTCCTCTGGGTAATTTGCTTGACCTTTGCCATCAAGCATTTGAATGTCAGAAGCAACTATCTCCGTTGTGTAGCGTTCTTGTCCTTGTTGATCTTGCCATTTTCTCGTACGTAAACTTCCTTCAACATAAAGTTTCGAACCTTTGCGAACATATTCTCCAGCAATTTCACCAAGCCGGTTAAAACATACGACACGATGCCATTCGGTTCGTTCCTGTTTATCACCGCTTTGTTTGTCTTTCCAAGTTTCACTGGTTGCAATGGATAGCGTTGTAACGGCGTTGCCATTAGGCATGTATCGTACTTCTGGATCAACGCCAACATTGCCGATGAGTATTACTTTATTAATACCGCGGGCCATAAAATTTCTCCAATATCAATAATGAGTTTAACCGATTATATATAATTCCCAGACTATTTCGTAGGGTTCTATTTGAGATTTCCGTTGACGGGTGCATGTTATCTGTATTTATAAGTGGCTCATTAAATGTTCGGCACTGCCGGGATGATAGCTGGCTTTATTAATTTTTAAGTAAATCACTTTTTCCTCATACGCCATGGTAACGTTAAGAACACCAGTCAGACATCGCAGCTTTTCAGCGATAAAGGATGCATCTTTGAAGGTATCAGGATATTTAAGAATTAATGTTATTTGATAAACATTAGGTTTCATCATGGAGGCAAGGATTATCCAGAGTAGACTGAGAAATGAATTAGTCAGAAATATCCCTTGACTGCCAAATGATTGATACAGAAAACCTGCCGCTGCTCCACCGGCAAATATGCCAAGGAATTGGCAGCTTGAATAGATGCCCATGGCAGTGCCTTTGCTTTCAGCATTGGCTTGTCTTGAAACTAACGAGGGTAAGCTGGCTTCCAGGATATTAAATGCTAAAAAATAAATAAATAATATGATGCATACTCCCACCCAATATTGGGAAATGAAAGACAATAAGAGTTGGGCTATTGCAATGAGGGTAACAGAGCAAAGAAATACAACTTTAATTTTTTGTTTTTTTTCTGCAAACCAGATGAATGGGATCATCGTTATAAAAGATAGAACCATTAATGGCAAATAAAAATGCCATTGTTCGGACAGCTTTTCTTGCAGAATATACTGCTGTAAAAGAATTGGAATAACAAAAAAGGTTGAAGTTAATATAAAATGCTGAAAAAAGATTCCTGCATTGAGACGTTGTAAGTGGCAATTTTTTATAACTGGCATAAACGAAACCAGATTTGTTTCACTGTCTGCATGGAAGGGTTCTTTAACTGGAGTAGGGATAACTAAATGAAGCAGTAATAATCCCATGACAGCCAATAAAGCAGTGAAATAAAAAATTCCTGAAAGTCCAGCATACAAGGTAATCGTTGGACTGATGATCATAGCCAGACTGAAGGAAAATCCAATCGTGGCGCCAATCACGGCCATTGCTTTCGTACGTTGTTCATCCGGGGTAAGATCGGCAAGAAGAGCCACTAAAACACTCCCTATAGCGCCCATGCCTTGTAAGATACGTGCAGCAATCATGCCGTAAATGGAATCTGTCATGGCACCCAGTAAGCTGCCTAGGACGAATAAAATTAAACCAGCCGTCAGGACGGGTTTTCTGCCAAAATAATCTGAAAGCATGCCAAAAGGCATCTGCAAAATTCCCTGGCTAAGGCCATAACAGCCAAGTGCAATGCCAATCAGCGTTGGTGTTGCGTCATGCAATTGGGTCGCCAGTACGCTAAAGACTGGAATCAGCATAAATAGGCCAAGCATGCGAAATGAAAATATTGCAGCTATGGGAAGAACACTGTTCATCCAGGATTGTTTCATCGGAATTTTCACTACATAATCACTGTGTGCTGATGGTACCGAGATAGTGTTTTAGAAACAAGTTCTTCACTCTTATAGAATCAGCTTAAACATTCCATCGCCTTGCCAACCGATGTTCTGATTGGTTCTTTGCATTCTAAATTTTACATCCAGTGCTTTTTATCTTACCGTGGTCTTTTTTCGTTTTTATAAGAGCTATTTTGGCTGAATATTAGATTCATTGACAGAACTATAGAATCGCGATAATTTGACTGATTTTTAGTCTAAGGGGGATGCCAATGAAACAGGTACTGGCAAATAAAATAGCAATGATTACCGGTGGTGCACGTGGTATTGGCAGGGCAACGGCCTTAAAATTGGCACAAGAAGGCTGTGATGTTGCCATTATATATTACAATAGCTCTGATGAAGCTATGATCGTGGTTGATGAAATCCAAAAAATAGGCCAACGCGCCATAGCAATTCAGGCTAATGTTGCTGATCATCAGTCGGTTAAAGAAATGTTTGTGCGATTTAAAACGCATTTTAATCGTCTGAATTTTCTAGTCAGTAATGCAGCAAGCGGTGTATTGAAGCCCGCGATGAACATGTCCACCAAACATTGGCGGTGGTGTCTTGAGACGAATGCACTTGCCTTGAATCATTTAGTGAGTGAGGGCAGATCTATGATGTCACCAGGCAGTCGCGTCATTGCTTTATCAAGTCTTGGTGCACACCGTGCAATCCCTAATTATGCGTTTATTGGTGCTTCAAAGGCGGCGCTTGAGGCCTTGGTTCGTTCATTAAGTCTTGAACTGGCTGAAGCGGGTATTAGTGTGAATACTGTTTCTGCTGGCGTGGTTGATACCGATGCTCTAAAACATTTTCCTAATCGTGAACAATTACTGGACGAATATCAGGCCCATGCTTTATCCGCACGTCCTTTAACCCCTGAAGATGTTGCTAATGCCATTTATTTGTTGTGTTTGCCAGAAGCAGAAATGATTAAAGGCCACACCTTATTTGTGGATGCAGGTTATAGTGTGGTCGGTTGATGCAGTCGCAACAGATTATCCGATAATGATTTTTTTAATTAGGTTGTATATAAATAGGGAAGGGAAGTCTTCATGAGGCTTAACAAACCTGTCTGTGAAATCTGCGCTTTTCTAAAGAGGTTAATTGGCAGCTATTGGCAGAGGGTAGCTATTAAATGGATATTAAAAAGATAGAGATTTTTTCCTTGCGGTTGTCGTTTGCTGGGATTGTTATTGTTACGTTTTTTACAGCAATAGCTGGCATTATCACGCATTCTGATATGATGATTCTAAATGCGATGCTGGCTTTAGTTGACGTAGCAGTAACCCTTGCCGTCATTGGAACAGTTAAGTTATTACAAAGACCACGAAGTAAGCAGTATCATTTTGGTTATTATAAATTTGAACCGTTGATTGTGGCAGTTGAATCGGCATTAATTATTATTGTTTGCATTGAATCTATTCTTCATGCCATAAAAGCGTTAATTCATCATAATCACTTATTCAATTATGAAATAGGGTTAAGCGTTGCTATTATAAATATTCTTGTTGGTTTGATGGTTTATGGATGGTTACGTCATGCGGCAAGGCGAGTGTATTCGGAAGTTTTAAGAGTTGAGTGTGTTGCCTGGTACATCAGTATTATTATTGATCTTATTATTTTTCTAGGATTCACAGTCGCTTTTGCTATTCATTATTATAAAATAGAATCATTGATTGCCTATAGTGCCTATATTGACCCCTCTCTAACATTTATTATTGTAAGTTGTATTATTTGGGAGCCTATACAATTATTTACAAATTCTATAGGACAGTTGATTGATAGCAAGCCTAATGCGATTGATGAATATGCTTTATTACAAGATATTATGGCACAAGCCGAATTGCTGAATATTAAGATCAATAAAAGCAAATTGGATATTCGACAAGCTGGCAGAGCACTGTTTATCTATTTTTTTTATTTACCGAATCAAATAGAAAATGAGCAGAAAATTTATGAGTTTTCGCGTTTATCTGCACGAATTGTACAGCAAAAATATATAGATTTTATTGTCCATTTTCAGGGCATACCAACGGACTTTAAAAATGAGGATAAACCTTGAAAGGTTCGCCGATTTTATTTTAAATTCATTCTTTTCTTGTCGCGTGGTTATGTCGTTGCATGAGGATGAGAATCGATAATTATTCTAAATGAAAACAGGAGCAGATAGCCGCTTTATAAAAACTTATGATATACTCCAAAGCCTTAAGAATTCTTAACAAGCTTTAAAGTTTAGTATGGTCATGAGGTATAACATGAACGTAGAAAGCGTTTACCCAAAAGTTAGGGAAATCATTGCTGATGTATTGGTTATTGATGAAGAAGAAATATCATTAAATAGTCGTTTGATTAGCGACCTGGGCGCTGAATCCATCGATTTCCTTGATTTGGTATTTCAATTGGAAAAGGAATTTGACATAAAAATTCCGCGCGGGCAGCTTGAAAAAAATGCTCGTGGTAATTTGGCTGAAGATGAATTTGAAAAGGGCGGCGTGCTAACAGAAAAAGGAGTAAGTGCGCTCAAGGATTACTTGAGTGAAGTCCCGGCCGAATATTTTAAAGCCAATATGAAAGTTAATGAAATTCCTACTCTCTTTACAGTAGAAACGTTTTGCAAGCTTATTGTTGCTGCTGTGAAAGAACAGAAAGTATCTGAAACTGTGGTCTGATGCGGTTTTTATTTGTTGACAGAATCATGCAGTTATCCCCTGGCGAGATGGTAAAGGGGATAAAGTATATTGCGCATGATGAGCATTATCTATGCCGTGATCCACTGGGCCGGTTATGTTTTATTCCTTCTCTAATTGGCGAGACCTTAGGTCAATTGGCAGCCTGGAATGTCATGGTGTGTAATAATTTTACACACAGACCCGTGGCGGGCATTGTGGGCAGTGCTCATGTGCATCGTCCAGTGTATGTTGGGGAAACCATTTTACTCGAGTCATTTATTGATTCTCTGGATGATGCGGCTGTACGTTATCACAGCATTGCCCGTGTTGGCGATGAAATTGTGTTTCATATTGAAGATGCGTTAGGGCCTTTATTGCCTATGGCGGAGTTTATTGAGCCCACTGAGGTGCGGCAGCAGTTTGCTGAAATTAATCACCCTGGTGAGTGGTCACTGTCGAATATAAGCCAAATGATAGCAAATCGTCCACCCAATATCAGTAGCGGACATATAGCACCTCTTGAGTTTGACCATCTGATTAATTGTCAGCCTGGACAGTCCATTACAGCGGAAAAAAAATAAGTTGCGAAGCACCTTATTTTCCTGATCATTTCCCGAATAAACCGGTTTTGCCCATGACGATTTTGCTGGAGTGCAAGCTAAATTTAGCGCGCCTGTTTTTGGAAAAGTCACAGTGGGTAGACAAATATCAAATTCGAGAGTTACGCAAAATCAAAATGAATGAGTTTGTTTATCCTGGTGATGTGTTGCTTTGCCATCTTAAAGTAAAACAGCAGCAAGAAGATGAGTTGATCTTAAGTTATCGTAGCGAAGTAGATGGCAGACGAGTGTGTGTTTTAGACGTGGTGATGACCGCGAAAGGTGTTCTATGAAAAAACGACGTGTCGCAGTAACTGGATTAGGGGTAGTTTCTCCTTTAGGCCATGACGTTCAATCAACATGGTCTAATCTATTAGCCGGTTGTTCGGGGATTGATGAAATCAAGCAATTTGATGCTAGCGCATTTCCGACTAAAATTGCTGCCGAAGTGAAAAACTATAGTCCACCATCTGCACATTTTGGCAAACATAGACGATTTGCCATGCCGTTTACTTATTACGCCTTAGATGCTGCATGGCAGGCTTTTGAAGACGCTGGCATCAGACCTAATGAACAAACTGCTCGGCGGTGGGGGGTTGTTACTGGCAGTGGCATGATGACGGCTGAGTTTGAATATTTACTTCGTTTCCAACAGACTTGTGCGTTACAGGGAGAAATCGATTGGCAAGCTTTACAAAATAATAGCAATAGCTTTTATGAGTTGGTCGATTTTGGCAAAACGACTTCGAACTCCGGGCTGTCTCTTTTAATTCAACAATTTGGAATTTCTGGTTTCGCAAGTTCAGTGCATACGGCATGTGCTTCTGGTGGTCAGGCTTTGGGTTTGGCGATGCAAGCCATTCGTCGTGGTGATGCGGATTTCATGCTTGCAGGTGGTTTTGATTCTATGATTAACCCTTTGGGTTTATCCAGTTTTTGCCTCTTGGGTGCTTTGTCGACTTACAACGATGTACCAAAAACGGCAAGCCGTCCTTTTGATGCGACCAGAAACGGATTTGTTTTAGGAGAAGGAGCTGCATTTTTAATTTTGGAAGCTTGGGAAAAAGCCAAAGCTCGTGGGGCGCATATTTACGCCGAATTAGCAGGCGAAGGCAATACGTTAAGCTCTTATCGTATCACCGATTCTCATCCGAATGGGGATGGTGCTATTCAAGCCATGCAACAAGCCCTCCGTGATGCAGGGATTAAACATTCTGATGTTGATTACATTAATGCTCATGGCACTTCGACTAAAATGAATGATTTAAGCGAAACCAATGCGATTAAGGCGGTTTTTACTACGAATGCATATCAATTACCAATTAGTTCTACAAAAGGTCAAACCGGGCATTTGATTGCTGCAGCGGGTGCCTTGGAAGCAGTATTATCAGTTTTATCCATTCGGCATGCAAAAATTCCGGGAACAGCAAATTTGACGGTTCCAGATCCGGAATGTGATTTGGATTATGTCGTGGAAGGACCAAGAGAAAAATCAGTAGGTGCGGTGCTGTCCAATTCATTTGGATTTGGAGGTTCCAATAGCAGTTTATTATTCAAACATCCAGAATTCGAAGGGGCCAGTGCATGAGTAACAAAAAACGTGTTTTTATCACTGGTTTAAGTGCTTTAACGGCTTGCGGTCACACGGCGGATGATACTTGGGCTGCTGTGTTAGCCGGTGAGAATGGTTTGGACGAAATTAAGCATTGGGATTTGTCTTCATGGACTCATCGTTTAGGTGGTGAGTTAAAGGAATTTCAGCCGGCGAAAATGCTTCCTGACCGAAAATTGATGAAAGTTATTTCACGTCAAGATGCCATGGGTATTTGTGCGGCGGTTCAGGCCGTTGAGCATAGCCGTCTGCTTCCCTATCGAGACACCCTGGATTCAGCGGTTTCATTCAATGATGAAACTGGGGTGTATGTTGGTTCACCAGGTAATAAATATTATCAACAATATGATTTTTTACCACTGACTTACAAAACCGGTGGTGACATGAAGGAATTTGCTTCTCAGCTGTTCAGTGAAGTTCATCCTATGTGGCTATTGCGTATTTTGCCAAATAATGTCTTGGCTTACACTGGAATTACTTATGGTTTTAAAGGTGCAAATCATAATATTACCAATCACGCGGTTGGCGGCATGCAAGCCATTATTGAAGCGTACCATGCTATTCAAAGCGGGCAGGTCGCACGCGCTATTGTGGTTGCTTATGATATTGGAACGGAACCACAAGCCCTATTTTATTATGAGAAACTGGGTGTTATCAGTTCGCGCCATCTGAAGCCGTTTGATCATGAGCATGATGGGACCTTGCTGGCTGAAGGTGCAGCTGCTTTAGTTCTCGAAAGTGAAGAAAGTGCGCGGAAACGTTCTGCTGTTTGCTATGGAGAAATCATGGCGGGAACTTCCGCCTCAGAAGCTTCTGGTTTGTTTTCAATAGAGACGGAAGGAACTCATTTGGTTTCAATGCTGAAGGAGACCCTGGCCAATCAACAAATCGAGACAACGGATATTGGGTTAGTTGTTGCGCATGGGAATGGCAATAAAAAATCGGATGTAAGCGAAGCTCAGGCTATTCATACTCTCTTTGGTGGGTATAAGGTTCCTGTAACGGCATTTAAATGGTCTATGGGGCATACTATTTGCGCTTCAGGTGTTTTAGACACCGTTCTGGCAACCTATGCGCTGAGGACAAGATGCATTCCTGGCATTGCCAATTTTGAAAAGCCGGCTTTGGGATGTGAGCAGCTTAGTATTTCGTCAACAGAACGGAAGATGGAAAACGATAAATCCCACGCTTTAATTGTTAACCGCGGTTATGCCAGTATAAATGCTTGCTTAGTGGTTAAAGCTTGTGACTGATTTAACAAAAAAAATAAATGCTTTGCCATTGTCTTTAGCTGGCAAAATCTTATATCG
This sequence comes from Legionella oakridgensis ATCC 33761 = DSM 21215, assembly GCF_000512355.1. Classification (NCBI taxonomy): domain Bacteria; kingdom Pseudomonadati; phylum Pseudomonadota; class Gammaproteobacteria; order Legionellales; family Legionellaceae; genus Legionella; species Legionella oakridgensis. Next base: position 384,382 of record NZ_CP004006.1, read on the forward strand.
TTTCTTGCCTTATCGAAGACGGGTTGTTATGAGTAATATCAATCAAGTCTTTGGTGCTCTTTTAACGGAACAACAGCAAATTCATTTGGCTAAATCTTTTTATTCCCATCTTGCTACCTCCCTAAAAGAAATGATTCAGCTGCGTTTTATGAGTGAAGAAAAATTACGGCAGCGGGTAGAAGTGCGGGGTCATGAGCGGTTATTACGTGTTGCGGAACAAGGCCAAGGTGTTTTGATTCTCACTGGGCATTTTGGCAGCTGGGAGTATGCTCCTATTGGTGGGATTTTGAATTTTAAGCAATTTCAGGGGCAATTTCATTTTATCCGCCGGACATTAGGTAATAAGTTTATCGAGCGTATGTTGTTTGGCCGATATTATCGTGCAGGTCTTAATGTCATCCCTAAGAAAAATTCTCTCCAGCAAGTTTGTGACGCGCTGGAGCAAAATCATGCCGTTGTTTTTGTTCTTGATCAGCATGCCTCATTGGTCAATCGTGATGGAGTCGCTGTTGAGTTTTTTGGTAAGAAGGCAGGAACCTATCGTAGTTTGGCCAGTTTCGCAAGACATACTGGAATCCCAGTGATCCCGGCCGCCGGTTATCGTCTTGATAATAGACACCATGTATTAGAATTCTATGAACCGATTGTATGGCAACACTATGATGATGCTCAGGAAGCTATTTACCGCAATACTTTGGAATACAATCGTGCATTAGAGCGTATTATTTTGGCTCATCCTGAGCAATGGATGTGGCTGCATAAACGATGGAAATTAAAAGAATAGACCTCTTACATAACCTGTCTCTTTCGTTGCTGTGTTGCAAACGTTTCTGCGGTGCTTATTGACTCCATGTAAACCCTGCTTCTTAAAATCGTTTACGTCTTGCCCTAAAACAAGATAATAAAGTTTGATGAGTGTTTATTTTTGCCAAAACTGGCGGGAAAATAAAATAAGCAGAGAGAAAATTTCCAAGCGGCCAGCAATCATAGCAAACATGAGTACCCATTTGCTGGGTAAATTAAGATCTGCAAAAGTGATGCTAATGGTTCCAATACCTGCACCAGCATTGGCAAGTGTGGCAGTAATGGCTGAAAAGGTGGTTATAAAATCATTACCTAAGGCAAGTAAGAGGATCATGAGTGTCAAAAATAATGCAATAAAAACGGAAATAAATCCCCACATGGACTGTAAAACAGGCTCAGCCAAAGTATGATTGCCAAATTTGATAGGAATGACGCCATGAGGGTGTAAAAGACGAGACATTTCTCGTTTACTTTGCTTATAGAGAAGTAAAGCTCTTAACATTTTTATGCCACCGCTGGTTGAAGCGGCACAGCCGCCAATGATGGCTAAAAATAAAATTAATATGGGTATAAACGTTGGCCAAGTTCCAAAGGGTGCAGAGATAAAGCCTGTGGTGGTCGCTAATGAAATCACATTGAATAGGCTTTTAATAAGGGCATGATGATTGGCATGAAAAAAACCGTAACACACTAGCCCAAGCACCACAATAAAACTTGCGATAAATAATACACGGATGTAACAACGAAATTCTTCATCCTGCCAATAATGTTTGAGCGTACGTTTTTTTAAAGCAATAAAATGCAAGGCAAAATTTGTACCGCCTAATAACATAAAAAAACAGGCAATGAGCTCAATGGTATTGCTTTGGTAATAAGAAAAACTGGCATCGTGCATGGAAAACCCTCCCGTTGAAACGGTGGCAAAACTCTCTCCCAATGCATCGAACCAATCCATGCCAGCAAGCGAATAGCATGCCATGCACAACAAGGTTAATAAAAAATAAATAAACCACAAGGCTTTCGCGGTCTGAGCAATGCGAGGGGTCAGCTTTGTTTCCTTCATAGGCCCTGGCGTTTCTGCACGATATAACTGCATCCCACCGACCCCAAGCATGGGCAAAATGGCTACTGCTAAAACGATGATTCCCATTCCACCTAAAAATTGCAGTTGCTGTCGATAATATAAAAGCGCATGAGGCAGAGCCTCAATATTAGTGATGATGGTGGCGCCTGTGGTGGTAAAACCGGAAACAGATTCGAACAGTGCATCCGTCATGCTAGGGGTGTGGAGTGCAAATAAAAAGGGTAAAGAAGCAAAAAAACATAATACAAACCAGAATAAGACAACAATCAAGAAGCCGTCGCGAATTTTTAATTCCTGGCGATGCTTGTGAAACATGAGCCATAAACTGGCGCCTGTACTTGCTGTGCAAAGAAATGCGGCTATAAATGGAACCCAGAAATGTTCATGAAAAATAAAATTAAAAGGCAATGGAGTTAACATGCTCAAACTGAACATCATGAGCAATAAACCAATTAATCGTAGAATGGTTCTAATTTGCATAAAATTTTAAATTTCTATTCTACAAAACTTAAATTGACCTGGAAGAGTGATTCCAACTGGCGTACATAACGTTTTTTTAATAGAAGTAATATAACATGGTCTTCCGCTTCCAGTTTAAAATCTTGGTTTGCAATATATACTTTTTCCCCACGAACGATGGCAGCTATCAAGCAGGTTGGTGGTAATTTGATTTCGTCTAATCTTCGACCAATAACTTGTGAAGTATGCTCATCACCGTGGATGATTAATTCAATGGCTTCCGCTTCATCATGCAATCGATAGACCTTAACCATATTTCCGCGGCGTAATTTGGTGAGAATGCTGCCAATGGTAATGAGCTGAGGTGAAATGGCATGATCAATAGTGCTGTCATCGATTAAATCCACATAGGCTCCACGATTGACCAAGGCCATGACATGTCTTGTGCCCAAGCGTTTCGCCTGAAGGCAAGACATGATATTTGCTTCATCATCATTGGTGACTGCGCAAAATACATCCGTGAATTCAATATTTTCATTGATAAGAAGATCTCTATCTGCAATATCTCCTTGTAAAACAGTGGATTTATGCAATTGGGAAGCAAGATTATTGGCGCGCTCCAAATTATGCTCAATCACTTTAATGCGATAGTGGTTTTCAAGCGTTTGTGCCAATTTACAGCCGATATGACCTCCTCCCGCTATCATGATGCGGCGATTGGGATGCGTATAACGACCTAAAGCAATCAAGACTTGCTGAATGGCTTGGGGAGAAGCAATGAATAATACATCATCGCCTTTTGCTATCACACAATCGTCTTGCAAAGGAATAGCTGTATTATTACGAAATAAGGCAACTACTCCTGCCTCAATGGCACTCAAGTGCTGGTCCAACTGAGCGATCGTTTTTCCAATAATGACTCCATCGGGCTTAATGGTCACCAATAATACTTTGCCATCAGCAAAATCAAGCACTTGTGATGCTCCTGGGTAATCAATCAGATTAACAATATGTTCAGTCACCAATTGTTCCGGGCTGATGCATACATCAACCGGGATATGATCGTTGGTAAATAATCCAGGGTATTGATAATAATTACGAGAGCGGATTCTTGCTATTTTGTTCGGAGTACGAAAGAGACTGTAGGCAATTTGACAGCCCATCATGTTAATTTCATCGCTGTCGGTGACGGCTATTAACATGTCTGCTTGTTGGATGCCTGCTTCAATTAATACATTAGGATGCGAGGCGCTGCCTTGAACCGTTTTGATATCCAAGCGATGCTGTAATTCTCGCAAACGCTCGCCGTTGACATCGACCAAAGTAATATCATTATCTTCATGAGCAAGATTATGGGCTAAGGTCCCGCCTACTTGTCCGGCTCCCAGGATTACAATACGCATCGTGTTTGCCTAAGTATGATGGTCATGATAGGAGTGTCCCTTCATAAATGAAGACCGCAGGGCCTGTTAAAAAAATATCACCGGTGGTTTGTGGCCACTGAACCAATAACTCGCCTCCTGGCAAACTAACACGGATTTGCTCTGTTAATTGATGATAAAGTCGGCCGATAGCAGCAGCTGCCACAGCACCGCTGCCACAAGCTTTTGTTTCACCACAGCCGCGCTCATAGACTCGCAATTGAATATGATCATGAGTAACCACATGCATGAAACCAACGTTGGTTTGTTCTGGAAATAATGGATGTTCGCTAATCCACTTGCCCCATGCATGCACAGGTGCTGACTCAATACGGTCGACAAGAACAACCGCATGAGGATTGCCAACGTTGACTGCATGGAAATAACACGGAGTTTGGTTTTCTAATGGCAAGGAATATAGTGGTTTTTGTAAATCTATTAATAATGGAATTGAGGCAGGATTGAATTTGGGCATTCCCATATTGACGGTAACTGTTTCATCGTCGTTAAGTTGCAATTGCATACGTGTGGTTGATGTTGCAACGGTTATCAGGGTTTTGTCAGTTAATTGATAATACTTTAAAAAACGCGCGAGGCATCTGGCCCCATTGCCGCACTGGCCCACTTCTTTGCCATTAGCATTAAAGATGCGATAAAAAAATCAATACCGGTTTCCTGACTGGCTTCAACCATTAAGCATTGATCGAAACCAATGCCAGTATCACGTTGACTTAGAGTAGCTATTTGTTGGGGGCTAAGTAAAACGTTCTGACGTATGGCATCGATCACCATAAAATCGTTTCCTAGTCCATGCATTTTTGTAAATCGAATGGTCATTATTTATCAGTGGTTTGTTGATGCGTGTTAGGTAAATAGAGCGGACCTTTTTGACCGCAGGCCGATAATTGTAAAATTATCATGAAAGCAAAAAAAATGTGATTGAGTGTTTTCATCACGCTCTTCCAGTTCAGATGATTGTGATAATTAAGAAATCATATAGGGTCTGTTTACATACCATTTTGCGTTTGAATGAGGTGAATAGCAAGCTCCCTCATAAATTCAAACATAAAAATAGCACCAGTCAGCTAAATTTGCAGTTGTGAAAATGCAAGATAAACAGACTTTCAATAGTATAGCATATTATGCGGCAATATCTTGCCGCTATTTAGCTCAGTCATCTTGTGTTTTTCTGTTTTGTACTAAATACGTTTGTTTTTCGAATCTTATCAACTTGCCAGACATTTGAAAAAACGGCTGCATGCTAAGATTTATAATGGTAGAGGTTATCTTTTCTATTCAGAATAATATTAATGATATTTCTACCTTGCCAGGCGCTTTTGCATTGGCGATAATTCGGCTTTTTTATTGGAGAAATTTTGAACGTGTATATCAAAGACCCACAGCAACAGCCTCAAGCTTGTGTGATTTGGATGCATGGTTTGGGTGCTGATGCTCAGGATATGGCTGGTTTGGCTGAACAATTAGCATTAAACTTACCAGTCCGGCACGTATTTTTAAATGCCCCCGTGCGGCCAGTTACTTTAAACAATCATATGCCTATGCGTGCTTGGTATGATCTCATCAATAGGGATTTAACGGGGCGTGAAGACAAGAATGGCATTTTACAATCTAAAAACTTCATTCAACAGGTGATTGCTAATCAGCTGGCTGATGGATTTGCTTCAAATCAGATTTTTTTAGCCGGATTTTCACAAGGTGGGGCTATGGCTTTATTTACGGGCATATGCATACCGGAACCTCTGGCTGGAATAATTGTTTTATCCGCTTATCTGCCATTAGTGGCAGAATGTAAACCTAATCAACACGTTGAGTCACCTATCTTTATAGCCAGTGGCAAATATGATCCCATCGTCTTGCCAACCTGGACTCAACAAAGCGCGGCATGGTTAACCGCACAAGGATATCAAAAAATTAGCATGCATGAATATTCCATGGAGCATGCGGTTTGCCATGAAGAAATTGCGGATATACGGCGGTGGTTAATCCATGAGATTTCAGCCATTCATTGCAAAGGGGGCGAACGATGACTATTGTTAAAAAATCACGCGTTGTGCCTTTCACTTGTGAGCAAATGTATAATCTGGTTAATGATGTAGAGCATTACGATGAATTTTTACCTTTCTTTTCAAAGAGCCTCGTCCATCATCGTGATGAAGACGAAGTACAGGCCACTTTGGTGATTGTTGCAGCAGGGATGAGTAAATCATTTACCACACGCAATCGCTTGCAGGCCAATAAGATGATAGAAATACGATTGGTGGATGGGCCTTTTAGCCATTTGGAAGGCTTTTGGCGGTTTGATGAAGTTCCAGAGGGTTGCCATATTTCTTTTGATCTTGAATTTGATTTTGCGGGTCGTATGCTTTCCATGTTGTTAGGCTCTGTTTTTGAACAAATCAGTGACAAAATGGTTGATGCTTTTTGTGAGCGTGCCAAGGTTTTATATGGTTAAAGTTGAAATCGTGTACGTTCCATTAAATGCTCCCCCGGTTCATAAGCATTTGATGGTAGAAATAGGAACAACCGTGGCACAGGCAATAGATTGTTCCAGAATACAAGTGGACTATCCTGAAACCAAACACATGGCCATTGGAATTTTTGCACGGCAAGTAGCACTTGATAAAATCGTAAAAGAAGGTGACCGTATCGAAATTTACCGGCCGCTGATGATTGATCCTAAGGAAAAAAGACGGGAGCGGGCAAAGCCATAGAACCTGGCCCGCACCAGGAAAATCATGCAGGGGCTCATGATATGAGATTGCTAGTATTTGTCACTTGCTGTTTGCCTGCAAAGGTAGAATATCCCAGTTTATTGCATGGGTTCAAAGACACTTTGCGATCAACGTTGACTGTTTTAATGTGCTATAGGTTGCTCTTCAATTCGAGCCAATCTTCCATGGACAAAATACAAGCTTAAATGACGTTTTTCCATAGGACCGCTTCCTTTACGCCATGTGTAGGCATAATCCCAACGGTCATTATTAAATAAAGGGCTAAGCAAGCTGGTACCCATGAGGATGGCTGTGTCTTCTTTACTCATGCCAATTTTTAAACGTTCGATTTTGGATTGGGGAAGCAAATTTCCCTGTTGGACAACACGTCTTGAGAAATCGTAAGAAGTACAACTTGTGAAGAAGCATAGAAATGCTAAAAGTGTGAGAATGGTTTTAATTCGCATTTTTTTTGCCTGCAGAGAAAAATTTCGCCATAATAGCATGCAATCCATCGAAAGAGTACAGGTGATAACTTAAGGAGTTTGTGTGGGAGAGAGTCAGCAGTTAAAGGATGTCGGACTTAAAATAACAATGCCTCGCCTGAAGGTTTTACAAATTCTTGAACAAGCCAGTGAACATCATCTGAGTGCAGAAGATGTTTATAAGGCTTTATTGGACATGGGTGAAGACGTTGGTTTGGCAACCGTATATCGAGTTCTTGCTCAGTTTGAAGCCGCAGGATTAATTAATCGCCATAATTTTGAAGGTGGATATTCTGTGTATGAATTAAGCCAGGGTGCTCATCATGATCATTTGGTTTGTGTGCAGTGTGGGCGAGTAGAAGAGTTTATGGATGAAATCATTGAAAAACGTCAGAAAATAATTGCCGAGCAGGCTCGTTTTAAGATGACGGATCACGCTTTGAATATTTATGGGATATGCCCCGATTGTCTGGCAGAAAAAAAGCATTCAAAGCAAGATGTGACGTAAGTCTTTCTTTAAAGAAAAAGAAGTTCTAATTCATCAGGCTGTGCAAAATTGTTATCATTCAAGCATCGATGGGAGGGTTTGCGCCTGTTCTATCCATGATTCAATTTTTGTCATGCTGGGCATTGCTCGCACTAGGTTGGCTTGCTCATTGACTTGCAGCATGGTTTGAAATAGCTTTTCGGGGGTAAACTGTGCAAGAGTCTGTACTGAGTCTACTCCACTGAATTCCAGGAGTTCTGCATACTCTTCCCCTATGCCATTAATTCTTGCCAAATCAGCTTGCTGAGTCCATTTGAGAATTAATTTTGGGTTAATTCCTGTTTCTTTTGCCAATGCTTGTCGTCCGCTACGCTGACTACAGGCTGCAAGTAATTGCTCTTGATCTTCTATACCGGCTTTTTGTAATAGTTCCCTGAACTTTACACCTATACTTTCCAGTTGGGATAACTTGTACACGGTGGCTCCATGAATTTTGCGAGGTACACTATAAGTATATACTGCCCGGGAAAATCAAAGGGAGCCAAATCATATTTTTTTACAGGGTGACTAGGGTGACTAAAGCAACTGCAGCAAATCTTGCAAGCTACTTGTCAGAATGTGGATTAACTGATTAAACGTCTCTTTGTTTTTCATCAATGCCTGATTACTTTCCACTTCAATACCCAGGTAATTTTTTTGATGATGTTGTTTGCGAAGAGCCGTGGTGAAACCATCGCTTGTTCCTTGATAAGGATAATTAAGACGTACGCGATAAGCAGCTGGTCGGTGTATGAGTAAATTTTGCCAGATGCGAGCTACTTCTTTTTCACCATGCCGCTTGGGATCATATAAAAGCGACATGGCGGCGTTTCGTAGAACGCCGTTAAGCTCTGGTGTAAAGCTGTGAATCGATAAATGTAATACCTGCTGTCCTTGATGAATATGATTAGCAATTATTTGTTCAGTTCGTTGCCGGAAAGGCAAATAATACTTTTCTACGATGGTTTGTCTATCTTGCTTTGACAGCGAGCGAGTGAATTCCGAAAAACATTTAGGATTGGTTAAGCTGCGATTGCAATCAATCAATAAACGGGTAATTGTTGTTTTTGTATAATCGCAACCAAACGTTTGGCTTAACTGTTCGGCAATTTCACATGCTCCAATATCGAAGGCACGATGCGTTTGTAAAACAGCTTCTTGTTGGGAAAACAAATGCCAATACTCATCAGGGACGTCATTACCGGCATGTTCACAGCTTAATACTAATACGGTTGGTTTCATAATGCATTAAATAATTGATTGTTTATCAAACAATGTCCCAATTGACGATAAACGCGTTGTATCGTTGATCTGCTAAAATCATTTCCACAAGCACGTAATATACGCTCACTCAAATTACCATGCCTTAAAATATGTTCTAGGGCATGCTGACTGGTATTATCCAGATCGCTGGATGCTTTTTCTATCAGTGACGACCAGACATCACGAATGCTCATGTTGCGTTTGGGAAGCTGCCACTGTGTTAAAACTTCCATATCGTCAATGTGTACGGACAAACCTTTTTTAATGCTTTGATCGTAGATTGACTTCAGTTTTTTGGTTTCGCAGACAGGTTTTGTATGAATCGGTGATTGGGAATACCAATATTTGAGAATAGCATGGATGGCCTGAGCGATTGCAATATCTGCTTGCACACATTCTTGAGAATCAATGATTCGAATTTCAACGGCTTTGCTTTCAAATTTGGCAATGGCACCACGAGAATTCAACCATTCAAATTGCAGAATACCTTGAGAGTCCCAGGCATTTATATCGCGATACATTGGTTTTAAAATCTCTAGCTCATACTGTGCCTCGGAGCAGATAAATTCAGGAATAATATCGCCACTGATGGAAGGAATGCGCTCCTGATTTTTCCCATAATAAAAAAGGCGTGAATCCAAAAAGCCAGTGCTTTTACCATCTAAAAATGGGGTGCTGGCCGCTATAGCAGGCAACAAAGGAAGAAGCAAACGGATCGTATTATGTAATTGGCAAAATTCCTCATCATTGGCAAAAGGAAGATTGACATGCATGCTTTGTAGATTAGCCCAACCATGACCTTGGCAATTAAAAATTTGATCATATTGTTGATAAATACTTTTGTTGCCATGAGGCCAACGTTGCGTTTCCAGCAAAGGATTCATCCAGGGATGTGCCCCCGTGGGTAAAAACTGTAAATTGTGTTGTGCTAGTAAAGGCTGTAATTGTAAAATTGTCTGTTGAAATTGATTAGCAATGGGAGTCGTTGGCGATTTTGGACCATTGTTTTTAAGTTCAAGAACATGCATGACCAATTCATTACTGACGGCAATTTCGTCCAGAGCGATTTCATTAACCAGTTCACCGGCCAATGTATGCAAAATTAAGTCGCTTTTAGGTTGTACAGATAACGTATTTCGGTCAACCAGCATGTATTCGATTTCAATTCCTAATACTGAAAATAAAGAATAATTAGACATAACCATGTTTCCTACGAATGCGTTGTAAAAAAACGCTCATAATTTGTTGATAAAGGTTTTCGCCCAGAACTTGATCTTCAACCCCTTGATCGATGTTAGGATTGTCATTCACTTCAATGACGTAATTTTTGTCATCAAGACTTTTGATGTCCACACCATAGAGGCCATCGCCAATTAAACGGGTTGCCTTCAAAGCCGTTTTAATAACAGATTCAGGGACCTCATGCAGAGGGACGGTGTCAAATTCACCCTCGAATTCTTTTTTGAATCCCAGTTATAAATTTGCCAATGGCCTTTGGCCATGTAATAACGGCAAGCAAACAGTGGCTTGTTATCTAGAACTCCAATGCGCCAGTCAAATTCGGTGGGTATAAAAGGCTGAAGTAAAATTAAATCGGATGTTTTAAAAAATTGTGCCAGAGATTTTTGTAAGCTTTTGCAGTCATCCAATTTAATAACACCATGAGAAAAAGCACTGTCCGGTTTTTTCAGGACACAAGGAAATTCTATAGCGGGTAATGATTGATCATACTTACTAATAAATAAAGTTTCAGGGGTTAATACTTGATGGCTGCGCATTAACTCAGCCAGATAAACTTTGTTTGTGCATTTGACGATGGATTGTGGATCATCAATAACCACCAGGTTTTCTTGTGCTGCGCGTCTGGCAAAACGATACGTATAATGATCAACGGCGGTGGTTGCGCGAATAAAAAGAGCATCGTATTCGGCAATGAATTTGCTATCGTTTTTATCAATTAAATCGACGTTAAGTCCTAAGGATTCTCCTGTACTAATGAATGCTTCAATGGCTTTTTTATTGGAAGGGGCATTAGGTTCATTGGGGTCTGTAAGAATGGCCAAATCATGAAAACGGGGCTTCTTTCGCCATTGATAAAACCGTTTTTTAGTAAAATAGGTTTCAGCCGCTTGCTTCATGAAATCATAATGATGATCTGGAATATCACTGAGTGATAAAGCCGTCACTTTTTTGATGTACCATTGCTTCTTTTTCTCTAAGGTGAAACGAATAAGTGGCAGAGGGAATAAGCCATGTAATTTTTTGCCAAATTAGCATGCCTTTTGGCAATATTTTGTCCGAAATAAAGACTCAATACAAACTCTTCCCCTTTAATGTCGTGTAAGCTGTGTTGTATTTCTTCATCAATATCCAGAGAAATTTGTTTAGTCAAGCTGGTGCTTAAAACGTCCTGAATATTCAGTGCAGAAGGAATGGCTTTATGGTCGCGAGCTTGTGCCAATAATGACACATAGTAACCAATGGTTTGGTAATCGTAAGAACGACAAAGATTAATAATGCGCATCGTCTGGGTTTGGTGATAGCTGTCATTTGACAGGTAATCTGAAGCTTGAATAATAGGAGCCAGTGAACTTAAAAAACTCCAACTTTGTGGATCATCAGTAATCAGAACCGTTTGCATTCTGCTTCCTTTTTGGTTTTATAATTAATAAATTGGCGTCATAAGTATAGACGCCCAACATGATGGCATTAATCAAGCGATTACTGTTTACCTTATAGTAATTATCGTGTGATAAGGGATTTTCGCGATGAGGATCGGCGACAATGATATGCCTATTTTTATCATCATAGCCGCATAATACAACAAAATGTCCGCAAGGTGTGCCCCGGATATCATCATAAAAGGCAACGCCATCATTTGAATAAATTTCGCGTGCGCTGCGGTATAGATAAGTTGCACTTAAGCCAGTCAATATAGGAATTTTTTGATTAAAATATTCTTTAAGTAACTGTACACTGATTGTATTAAAACGAACATCCCCGCCTGATTTTAAATAATCTTGATAAGCAATACTGGATTGCAGAATACCTTTATCCCATTTGTGTTTCATTTGTGCATCCAATTTGGCAATCAGATTTTCCCGAGACGATGCACAATTCTCAAACCACGTTGGATCGAATACATCCAAGTTATTGATATAAATAGTTGTCTCAAAATCGTGCATTAATGCATGCTTGCCCAGTAAGGGAGCTAATGTTCCCCCTGATAGAGAGCGTTCTACCTCTCCTACAACTGTTTCAAGAGAAATATCCAAGCCATAATAAGCATACATGGCATGCAAACAAGTCGGGCCACAGGTTTCATCATCAGGTTGAGTATGAATCGTCAAATCAATCATGAGTAAGAAGTTCGGAAATAACGCGTGATACTAGAGCATCAATATCATTAAGTTAGATGGCAATGCTTGGTTTGTCAATTAAGAACTTTTAATGATAACTCAAGAATAAAATGCGCAATTTCTTCAGGATGGGTAGGATAGTTGATGTATGCTTTTACATTGAGTGGTTGATTGATGCGTTGGCTGGTCTGTTTTGACCGGTTTATCATGTCTTTTACGAGGTCACCCTGCTCGCAGGTAAAGTAAACATCTGTTTCTGGTCTGCGCAAAAATTGGGCCTGAAAGGATTTGAAAGCCAGTGACACTTTCATTCCGGATTGTTTAGCATGATAAAATCCATGCAAACCACCCGCAACATCCGCTCCTATCGACAGAGCTCCAAAATACATAGAGTGTAAATGATTTTTACTTTTTCGAGATAAGGGTAATTTTACGACGATTTCTTTTTCATTTAATTGAATTAATTTTGGTTTTAGATAACCAATTAAAGGAACTTTAAATCGGCCAAAATACCATAAAAAAATTTAAAACGATTCAAAGCGTTCATGTTAGGTCTATCCTTAGGAATTTGCCGTCACGCGTAAATTTGAAATAACTTTTTTAACACCGCGTACTGAACTGACACGTTTTAATATGGCCGTAATGGACTTGTCAGTTTTTAGATCACCAGATAGAGTTACAATACCATTGGTGGTTGAGGCGTTGATACCAACCAGCGGAATGGATTCATCATCCAGCACTTTAGCTTTCAGGACGGCAGCTTCTACTTTGGCAGTAATATAAGCATCGGCAAAAGCGGTATTGACTACTTTAATTTCCAAATTATCAGCTTCAACTTCTTTGACGCCGCGGGTGGATTTTGCAAGCCTTAACGCATCAACAAACGCTTGTCTATCTTTAACATGGCCGCTTAATTGTACAATGCCGTCTTCTGTTGACACGGAGATTTTCAGAGGGTTCAAATTTTTATTCTTGGTAAATTTGGCGGTAATGATGGTTGTAATGACGGAGTCGCTGAAATCCTGTTCAATTTCTTTTAAATCAGCTGACTGGGCCTGTGACACAAATAATGCCAATAACATTGAAATGATGAGGTGTTTTATCGGGCGCATGTTAACCTCAAATGAAGGTATCAAGGCATCCATTATAGCACTGCTAACCTTAATACAGCCAGGCAATTCACAAAGATATCCACAGAGTGTGGATAAATTACTATAATGAAAGCGTTTAATATAATTTCATATCCAGTGCTTGGATGAGATAAGTTTTTTGAGTCGTTTCCAGGACCGTAACAGCAAATTCAACAGTCCGATTAAGTTCCGGGATCCAAATAACTTGAGTAATACGCCACCATTGAACACCATCAAAAAAATTACTGTTGTTGATGACGCCCGATTCAAGAATTTTCGCAGGTCCTTTCAGTTGTGGGTGCAGGGTAAGTTGTCTGCTTTTGATGATGTCCATCTTGCCACCTAAAAAATCATGCAACGCAGTCCGGGCATTATAGGTGTAACAGGATTGTATGAATTGATAATAATCAGGATTTTCTTGATAACTGACGGAAAGCGTAGTGACTAAGGTATTTTGTGTCCATTGTATGACTTTATTGTCGTCATCGGCGGCGTGGGTATTTATGGATATAAACAACGATAATATGAACGATAAGCTCAACGTTAATCGTCGATTCATGGTAGTTTCCTTCTACAGTATCCATTGTGGGAATGCGCACAACTATTTGTTATATCAGTATAGCAGATATATAATTTGTTTTTTTTTGAGTCAAAAATAGCCATGCACATGATTAGTATAAGGGGCGCACGAACGCACAATTTAAAAAGTATTAACGTGGATTTGCCTCGTGACCGCTTAATCGTCATTACTGGCTTATCGGGTTCCGGTAAGTCTTCCCTTGCTTTTGACACTCTATATGCAGAGGGACAACGGCGTTACGTGGAGTCTTTATCGGCTTATGCTCGGCAGTTTTTATCGATGATGGAAAAACCGGATGTTGATTCGATAGAGGGGTTGTCACCAGCCATTTCAATAGAGCAAAAAGCAACCTCTCATAATCCTCGCTCGACGGTGGGTACGATCACTGAAATTTATGATTATTTGCGGTTGCTTTATGCACGTGTGGGGGAACCGAGGTGTCCAGAGCATGGAGGAGAATTGCATGCCCAAACGATTAGCCAAATGGTTGATCAAGTTCTGGCTCTGCCATCAGAATGCAAAGCGATGATTCTTGCGCCGGTCGTTCGCGAACGCAAAGGCGAGCATGTGCAATTGCTGCAGCAGCTGCAGGCGCAAGGGTATGTGCGGGCACGCATAAATGGCGAATTGTATGAACTTGATTCCCCTCCAAAATTGGAGTTGCGTAAAAAACATACCATAGAAGTGGTTGTGGATCGATTCAAAGTTCGGACAGATTTGGCCCAACGGTTAAGCGAATCCTTTGAAAATGCGTTAAATCTTGCTGATGGATTGGCCATTGTCGCTGCCATCGATGATGATTTTGACGACCTTGTATTTTCATCGAAATTTGCTTGTGCGGAATGCGGTTACAGTCTTAGCGAGCTTGAGCCACGTTTGTTTTCTTTTAATAATCCAGCAGGTGCATGCCCCTCTTGTGATGGTTTGGGAGTGGATCAGTTTTTTGACCCGCAACGAATTATCCATGATGAAACGTTGAGTTTGGCAGATGGTGCGATTCGTGGCTGGGATAAACGCACGGTATATTATTATTCATTGTTGGAATCATTAGCTGGGCATTATGATTTTTCACTGGAATCTGCCTTTTGTGATCTGCCAGAGACGATTCGTCAATGCATTCTTTATGGCAGCGGTAATGAAGTTATCGAATTTCATTATCAGCGTCCGCATGGAGGATATGTACTTAAAAAACACCCTTTTGAAGGGATCATTCCCAACATGCAGCGACGTTATCGCGAATCAGACTCAGATATGGTTCGTGAAGAATTATCCAAATATTTATCGTCAAGACCTTGCCTGTCCTGCAATGGTTCGCGCTTACGATTGGAGGCCCGTTACGTCTTTATTGAAAATAGGAGTTTACCTGAAATTAGTTCTTATTCTATCGAGCAAGCCCATGCTTTTTTTAAGCAATTAAAATTGCCGGGGAGTCGTGGTGAAATCGCAGCAAAAATTAATAAAGAAATTGTAGAGCGTCTTGGTTTTTTAGTGAATGTTGGTTTGGATTATTTATCGCTGGCGAGAAGTGCCGAAACACTCTCCGGTGGAGAAGCGCAGCGTATTCGCTTAGCCAGTCAAATTGGCTCAGGGTTAGTGGGAGTAATGTATATTCTTGATGAGCCTTCTATAGGGTTGCATCAACGTGATAATGATCGCTTGTTAAAAACGCTATTGCGACTGCGGGATTTGGGAAATACCGTGATTGTCGTTGAACACGATGAAGATGCAATCCGCACGGCGGACTATGTTCTTGATATCGGTCCGGGTGCTGGTGTACATGGTGGAGAAATTGTGGCATTTGGACCTCCGCAAGCAATCATGGAGCAAGAACATTCTCTTACTGGCCAATATCTTTCAGGAAAACAAGTCATTGCAGTGCCCAATACGCGGATTGCCTACGATGAGAAGCGCGTGATTCATATAGAAGGAGTCACTTGCAATAATTTAAATGAGGTCAGTGTCAAGATTCCGTTGGGGCTGATAACCTGCATTACAGGTGTTTCTGGCTCTGGTAAATCCAGTCTAATTAATGATACCTTGTACCCGTTGGCTGCTGCAAAACTTAATCGTGCTAGTCTCTCCATGGCGGGAGAGGTACGGAATATTACTGGACTTGAGTTATGCGATAAAGTGATTGATATCGATCAAAGTCCAATCGGCCGTACTCCACGCTCCAATCCAGCAACTTATACCGGTCTATTTACACCAATCCGTGAATTATTTGCCAATACGCCTGAAGCGCGGGCGCGCGGGTATCAACCTGGTCGGTTTAGTTTCAATGTACGTGGAGGTCGCTGCGAAGTCTGTCAAGGTGATGGTCTAATCAAAGTAGAAATGCATTTTTTACCGGATATGTACGTCACTTGTGATGCTTGTAAAGGTCAGCGTTATAACCGTGAAACATTAGATATTCACTATAAGGGCAAAAATATACATGAAGTCTTGAATATGACGGTTGAAGAAGCACGTGTCTTCTTTGATGCTATTCCGGTTTTGGCGCGTAAATGCCAAACGTTAATAGAAGTGGGCTTGTCTTACATTTCCTTAGGGCAAAGTGCTACGACGTTATCGGGTGGCGAAGCCCAACGTATAAAATTGGCTCGTGAACTGTCAAAACGCGGAACAGGAAGTACTCTTTATATTTTGGATGAGCCAACCACCGGATTGCATTTCCATGATACAAAACAATTGCTCACTGTATTGACTCAACTACGAGAGCAAGGCAATACCATTGTGATCATTGAGCATAACCTGGATGTGATTAAAACCGCTGACTGGATCATTGATTTAGGTCCGGAAGGTGGCAGTAAAGGAGGAAAAATCATTGCTGTCGGTTCGCCTGAAATGGTTGCAAGCTGTGTCAATTCTTATACCGGGCAATTTCTACGTCCTTTACTGGGGTTGTAATCGGAAGGGAGTTTGATGAGTGATGAAAAGCTGGCTAAAAATTAATACCAAATGCTGACCATAATCTTATCCTTGTAATTTGTTTGCGTTTTCAAGGATTTGTGCTTATAACATACATAGAAGTCATAAACAGGTTGAAGCTGAATAGGATCTATTATGAGTACATTCGTTCTTGTTATTTTAATTATTGCGGTGTTGATCCTGTTTTGGATCATTGGAATTTATAATAAGCTCATTGGCTTGATCGAGGCAATTAATAATAATAAACGTCAAATTGATATCCAGCTGGATAGACGATTCAAGGTATTTCAATCGTTAATTGAATCCGTCAAAAAATACATGGATTATGAACAAACCACTCTGAAAGATGTTGTTGCCTTACGTAATCAAGCTCAAACTGCGAAAGATGCAGGCGATGAAAAAGGACGTATTGCCGCAGAAGAGGGAATATCACGAATTGCTTCCGGCTTGAATGTGGTATTTGAACAATACCCTGATTTAAAGGCTAGTCAAAACGTGATGCAGTTGCAGGAGGAAATAGTCAATACTGAAAATAAGCTGTCTTATGCAAAACAGGCATATAATGATGGCGTAGAGCGTTATTATGCCAAGAAAAAATCATTTTTTGAGTCCATGATTGTTAGTTTATTTTCTTCAAAATTGGATAAGGAATATGAATATTGGTCATTGCCAGAAGAGCAAATCCAGGCTCGTGAAGATTACACCGTAAAATTTTAAAGGTGCGTGTGTATGAGCTTATCGGATTATCATGCAACGACTGGCAATTGGCGTGAGCAGCTTAGGCGGAATGAGCGTAAAACGCGTTGGGTCATTGCAACTTTTTTGGTTGTGTATGTGGTGGTAGGATTGATTGCTGATACACTTATTTTACAGTCTTACTATCCAAATGCCACCATAAGCCAGTGTTTACATGCCTTGCTAACATTTCGTGCCACTCCTTATGCGACATTGCTCATGGGTGGTATCGCGGCAATTTCCTTGTTAATGACTTACTCGTTGTATGATCGTTTGATGTTGTTGGGAACAGATTCCCGTGAAATCACACCTGAAACTGCAAAAACCTTGCAAGAAAAACAATTATTCAATGTTGTGGAAGAAATGAAAGTTGCTGCAGGATTGCAGTACATGCCCAAGGTTTATCTTATTGAAGCCAATTATATGAATGCATTTGCCAGTGGTTACAGTGAAAAGTCAGCTATGGTGGCAATTACTCGCGGACTATTAGAAAAACTGGATCGCGCCGAGTTGCAGGCAGTAATGGCTCATGAATTAAGTCATATTCGTCATCATGACATTAAGTTAACGTTAATGGTGGCGATTTTAAGCAATCTTTTGCTCATTGTTATTGATGTATTATTTTATGCGGTGATTTTTAGACGCGATCGCCGCCAGGATAATCGTTTATATACCGTTATTATATTGCTTCGCTATTTATTACCGTTAATTACCGTGGTGCTAGCGTTATTTTTAAGCCGTACACGGGAATATATGGCGGATGCTGGTTCAGTTGAGCTGATGCGCGATAATGAACCTATGGCTCGTGCTTTATTAAAAATCAGTCAGGATCATCAAAATCATGCAGAAGAATACGCTGTTGAATATGGCAACACGGCTCATGAGCAAGTTCGCCAAGCTTCTTACCTATTTGATCCATCTTCCATTGATCCAGTGAAGTCGTTAAGCAGCGCTTTTTCTACTCACCCAAGCATTTCTGACCGCTTAAAAGCATTAGGGTTCAAACTCAAACAACCATAATTAAGCAGTCTTATCCCTTAATATTAACTAAATCTTTGCAAAAAATAGAACGAGTAAAATGGATCATGGGAATAAAATAGCCTAATATAAATGATGTAGACAGTATACATTGAACAGCCAACATGATTTAGCAGGAGGCCAGATTGAGAATGTGGTGAGCAAGCTTAGCGTCGTCTAAGAAGCCAAAAGCATTCCGGAGGCATCCACCTTGACAAGAAGGACTGCTTTCAATTTACTGTCTATCCGCTCTCTCAAACTTGTACCACCCGCTCTTAATATGAGTGATTCCAGTCGTTTTTTATTTCTTTTAGGCACGAATGCCTACGCCTTTTTTAAGTAGAATAATATTGAGTAGAATTAATAGAGCCAGTATGAGGATAATAATACTCATTGCTAACGGCATATTGAGCTGCTGTGAATTGATCATCACGTGGCGCAGGGCATTTACCATATAAAAAATGGGATTAAACTGGGTCATGGTTTGCCAGAATGGCGATAACATGCTTGTGTCATAAAATACACCACCCAAATAAGTTAATGGGGCGAGAATAAAGGTTGGCACAATGGCGACGTCGTCAAAATTGCGCGCTACGAGAGCATTGGTAAATCCGGCTAATGAAAATAAAGCAGCAACCAAAATGACCACCATTAGTGTCATCGGTAAATGCTTAATATCAATGTCTACAAAGAAAAAAGAAACGAAATACACCAGGATAGCGACAATCAAACCTCGTAGTACTCCACCCAGCGTGAAACCCAGTAACAACACACTGTAATGCAGAGGGCTAACGAGCATTTCTTCAATATTTTTTGAAACCGTACGCTAAACAAGGAGGTGGAAACATTAGAGTATGCATTGGTGATGACGCTCATCATGATTAATCCTGGTGCGATAAATTTTATATAACTTACCCCTTGTATGAGACCTATGCGAGTGCCGATGATTGAACCAAAGATTAAAAAATACAATAAGGTGGTGATGACTGGCGGAAGAAATACCTGACTAAAAATACGAAACATACGTATGAGCTCACGGCGTACGATGGTGTAAAGAGCTATCAGTTGTTTGTTAACGGCCATAATTGATGATATCCAAAAACAGTTCTTCCAAACGGTTGGTTTTATTACGCATGCTTTCAATGCGAATACCGTGGTGACTAAGCATTGAAAAGACATCATTGAGTGTCCATTGTTTATCCACTCTTATTTCAAAGGTATTGGCATCTAGTTTGATAGCCTCAAATGGTTCCATGGCTGGTAAAAAATCAAGTGGCTCCCTTGTGTTAAAAACAAATGTTTGGTGACGCAGGCTTTTTAACAGGACATGCATGGATGTATTTTCAATGATTAGACCTTTATCAATGATGGCAATGTTTTTGCATAATTGTTCTGCCTCTTCAAGATAATGCGTCGTTAGTATAATGGTGGTGCCTTGCTGGTTTGTGCGTGATAAAAAATCCCACATGCTGCGACGGATTTCAATGTCAACACCTGCTGTAGGCTCATCAAGAATCAAGACCTTGGGTTTATGTATTAATGCCCGGGCAATCATCAAACGTCTTTTCATGCCACCTGATAAGTGGCGTACAATAGAATGGCGTCTTTCCCATAAGCCTAGTTGCTGCAACAGCAATTTGGCATTTGATTGGGCATGTTTGCGGGGTATCCCATAATAACCTGCCTGGTTTAACAGAATTTGTTCGCAAGTTTCAAAAATATTGAGATTAATTTCTTGAGGAACTAAGCCTAGGCATGATTTAGCCAGTTCGGACTCTTTGTCCAAATCATAACCATTAATTAAAATGGAACCGGATGTTTTATTCAATAAAGTGGTAATTAAACCAATGGTAGTAGATTTCCCTGCGCCATTTGCACCAAGCAAAGCAAAAAAATCACCGGTCTTGACGGTTAAATCAATGCCTTTTAGGGCTTCAATGCCATTGGCATATACTTTGCGTAACTGGCGAATATCTAAGGCGTAAGGCATGGCTTGAGTCTGAAATGTATTCATGATTTATAAAATTGATTGGCAAGAAAACGTATGTAAGCAAACAAAAAGATCGAAGTGCTTCTAACATCCTAAGGTAAAAAGTACGCATAAATTTAGAAAAAAGCAACCTCTGCTTTATGTGGAATGCCTGTTGATGAAGTTGCTCATGGTGAAGGGTAGGACATTCAAGTTGCCAAATGATTTGCAATACTGTATTGAATAAAAATAAAACCGATCGTATAAATATTGAATTTAATTAAAAAATCTGATAATTTTATAGCCTGTTTTTTCAAAAAAAATCATGTTGTTGTCATGACAAAATCTATTCGTGAGTTACTTAAAAACATGCGGGCTGAATTACGGCCAGCTAAGAAAGGGGCTAAATATTACTTTGATATAAGCGAGAATCCTGCCGAAAGGCAAGGAGAGTTTAATAAACTGGTCGAATTTTTAACTGATAAAGAACTATATAAGCACTCTAGGGCGCTGAATAGCAATTCTTCCTGCACCTTTGGACTTAGTTATATTTTATTAGAATTTCGAGACGCTTCTTATGATGAGATGGTGAATCGTCTTGATACGTTACTTGAAGAACTGGAGCAAGAAGAAATTGAGCGCGCAGTTTCGCTTAAGGATAGTAAGCTCCAAACGAACATGCCGATAGTGGCTATCACTTTTTATTCAAAAAGAAACAAAACAGGTAAAGGGTATTATGATGGTATTTTTACTGAAACAGAAAGAAAAGATGTTCTCCATTTGAAAAATGGCCTTCAGGCGGCAGCGAAAGCACGTCAACAACCATTGCCTCAGATTGAGATTACTGTATTTCTTATACCCAATTGGAGAGAAGGAGAAACCTATCGTTCACCGGCTTATCTTGCAGCAAAGAAAAGGATGCTTGACGAAGCGAGATGGTTGTATGGTGAGGGGATTATTGTCAAAGATTTTTTAGAAGACAGTGGTGTGACTCAAGAAGAGCTTGATTTTTTACAACATTGCGAATCTATGGGTAGTGTTGCCGATCTTGTGAAATCACGCACTATTATAGACAATGCTGGAAGACCTTGCTTACAAACGGATTCGAATGTTACATGGGCTAACAATGATTTTGAGCGCTTGTATGAATTAACGTTTTTGCAAAATACAGACGCGTTTAATGTTAGTCGATGTTCTGATGTTTACATTGCAGCGCATAATAAACTTATTTTTATAGGTTCTCAAAGCAAGTTGCCGGAAATACTTCAAGGGACTTTAGTGGAATACTGTAGAAAATATAAAGAAGATCCCTGGCACATGAACCGTGATTGCAATGGGGTATATGATTTTGCTTTCTGTGAAGCCATGTATAAACATGGTGCTACTTACATTGTGAGAGTTAATGACCGGTATAACGTTAATCAAGTATTTGATTTTTATCCTGCCAACTTAAAGGATTCCCGCTATCGTTTAATTCCTATGGTAATACCTTGCCAGCGTGAAACCTGGAGAGGGGGAAAAGGTGAAGAAAGTCTTGCTGTAAAAGAATTATTAGGGGAACTATGTTTGGAAGATGGGAGTAAAATACCTGCTTTAACCATCGAAATTAATGGTGTTCATTATAATTTTAATCATTTTAAAAGCATCGTTAAAGTTTATACGAATTGTCCTTTATGGCATACCTTTGAAGGGAACTATCAGTATTTTTTTCAAACCGGCGACAAATTCAAGGAAGCTAAGTATTGTCATCAAAAATTTTTGGAAAAATTAGATAAGGATTTATGCATGCTTGTTCTCACTGCGTATTACGAGGCAGCTCGAACGGTGTGTTTGGCTAGGGAGGGAGAAACCAAATGGAATCCTCTTAGAGAGCTGACAAAACTCTTTATTAAGAATGAGGAAGCAAGTGAGGCATTGTGCCAACGCCTGTTTAATTGCACGGTAGCAGAATTACATGAAAATCCAGACAGAGAGATAATTTATGAGGCTCATGAATTTACTGCTCCTATTATTTCATCTTATGCTTCAAAACATCCGAGCAAATTCTTCTCACTTAAATTTGAGAGAACTCCTCAACATTCAAATGAGAAAATAAACGCTGGATTAAAAGAGATTGCTGGGGAAACTACTCCTATGGCTAGTCGATCTATGGAAATATAATATGGCATCTCTCATCCAGCATTTCAGGGAATAGTATCGTTTTTTAAATTACACATCCCATATCGCGAGCGATTGGTAAAGTTTTCTCGGCAATGGTCGATATTTTAATAAAATAATATCGGAGTGTAACCAATGAAAGGCTGGGGATTGGCTGTTATTTTATGTGTAATGCCTGCAAGCACGGTGTTAGCAAATTGTGATTTAACTCGTTTTCGCTGGGAATGTGACCTTCCTGTGCATACTCATCCCAAACCTTCTGCTTATTCCTTGGTTTATTGTGGTAATACCCGCGTTTATTTAAATCAAGCTCAGTATGATCAGTTGGCCCGTTACCAGCGAGCCAATGTTAATATGATTTTAACGGTGAATGGTGAATACATTGATAGTCCTTGTATTCCAGCGGGCCGTTATGGAGCGAATTAAGTTGCGGCAATTTCTATTGAGAGCATCGTTGTTTATAGAGTTGTTTAAATGCTTGTGGTTTGGGTGTTGCCTCTATAAAGTCTTTTATCTTGGATGCCGCTTCTAGGATGGACAGGCTCGTGTTATCGATCTCAAGATCATAGATCATATTTTTATGAGTGACTAAAGCACTGCAGCGATTCCAACCCTCTGGTCGCCCTCCGCCGGCAGTATCTTTTGCTTCACCAACACTTCGTGCCCGTTCTCTTCGTGCTCCTTCTTCATCAGATACCAGTAAGGCAATTAAATAAACTTTAAACGGTTGAAAGGTGGTTAAAGCACATTTTAACCACGCTGGCTTCCAGAAAATCTGATCAGAAATAACATTCAGACCTATCTCTAAATAGGAAGCAATTGCTTTATAGCTGGCATACATGGTGTCATCTAATAGTGGCCCAGGTGTGACATGAAAAAAGGGTTTGTCATCTTGGTAATATGTTTTAGTGGTGTAATAGTCAGCAGTTGCTGTGTCCACATGCATTTGTTTAGGAGGAATGGCTGACCAAAACCGGTCAATACCTAAGTGAATATAAGGCTTTTGTGTTAAATCTTGAAAAGCGGAACAGGTGGAGGTTTTACCGGCACTAGATCCACCATTTAAAATAATTAAATGTCCTTTTTGCATGATCTGCTCACCCTAAAAGTATAGTTGGAGCTGTTTACATTGCATTTCATGGCTGTAAATTCGTCTGCTTGGCGCCACCTTAGGTTAAATTCGTTAGAGAGTTTGCTATTCACCTCATGCATACGCCAAATGACACTCAATCACCCAAATGTTCGCTTCGCAAAATGAAATGTAAACAGACTCTTTAATCTATAGCATGTTTATTTTGTTTGATCACTGCGCTAAAATCTGCGACCGTTGTCTATTTTGGATAAAAATTGATTCAATTAGAAAACATTGAAGATAAAATCCATCAGCATGGATTTCATATTATTGATAATTTTCTTAACGATTTTCATTACCAGACACTACACATCCTAATAAAAACAAAGCATCAGGATGGTCATTTTAGAGACGCAAAAATTGGACATGGACAACAGGCGGTACATAATAATAAAATCCGTACGGATAAACTCTGCTGGCTAAGCAAAGACTCAGAACATGATGCTCTACAAGTTTATTTCGCGGCGGTAAATAATATATCTCAAAGACTCAATCAAGCGTTATTTCTTGGGTTGGTTGATTTTGAGTCTCATTTCGCGGTGTACAATCCCGGATCATTCTATAAAAAACACGTCGACCAATTTGCAACCACAAGAGATAGACGTATTTCTTGTGTTTATTATCTTAATAAAACTTGGAAAGCAGGGGATGGTGGGGAGTTAATTCTTTATGATTGTGATCAAGACAATCGAGATTTGGTAACCATTCAACCAATTCCTAACCGCTTTGTGTGTTTCCGCAGTGAATTTCCTCATGAAGTAAATACGACTTATCAAATGAGGTATAGCCTCGTTGGCTGGTTAAAATCACGAGCTTTGAATGCCTTTACGTAGGATTAATAGGAGGGGCAAGTTGTAATCGATGCTTCCTGGTCGGAATTTTTGGCGTTATTATTTTATTAACATACAGCACTGCTTATTATCACGTCATGCTGCATTTAAAGCATGGATGGGATGATAAGCAGTGCCTTGTATTTAATTTAATGGCAACGAGGGACTAAATTAGTCTTTTTTCATGGCCAGTTTTTCTTTGATACGGGCAGCACGTCCGGCCAAGTTACGTAAGTAATATAGTTTGGCACGACGTACATCACCACGGCGTTTTACGGTAATGCTGGCAACCACAGGGCTATAGGTTTGAAAAACACGCTCTACGCCAACACTGTGCGAAATTTTACGGACAGTAAAAGCTGAGTTAAGGCCGCGGTTGCGTTTAGCAATGACTAAACCTTCAAATGCTTGCAAACGTTCGCGGTTACCTTCTTTTACTTTAACCTGAACCACAACGGTATCACCAGGACTGAAGTCGGGGATGTCTTTGCCTTGCATTTGTTCGGCATTAAGTTGATCAATAATATTTGTCATAGCCACTCCTAAAAAATATTCGGTTTTACTCAAACATGTAAATCCTGCTAGAAGGTTGTTTAACAGGATTCATTATATTCGCATTTAAATTCAGTTAATAATTGCTCATCTACATCGCTTAATTGCATATTTTGCAATAAATCGGGCCGTTTTAACCAGGTTTTCCCCAATGATTGCTTTCTTCGCCATCGCTCAATGTCCCGATGATTGCCATTCATCAACACAGCCGGAACTTGTTCTCCATGAATAACCGCTGGTCGTGTATAGTGTGGATGATCAAGCAGGCCATTCATAAAAGAATCCTGGCGGGCTGATTCATGATCTCCCAGACTTCCCGGAAGTAATCTTACAATGGCATCAATAAATACCATGGCCGCTAATTCACCGCCACTTAATACAAAATCTCCCAGAGACCATTCTTCATCAACATGTTGGCTAATAATCCGTTCGTCAATTCCTTCATATCGTCCGGCCAAAAAAAGTAAAGATTGGCCATGTTCAGCAATGCAATTTAAGTCAGCCTGCTGGATGGTTCTACCTTGCGGACTAAGGTAGATGGTTTTACAGTCAGGCGGCATCTGGCTGCGAGCAGCAATAATGGCGGCATGTATGGGTTCATACATCATAACCATTCCAGGCCCGCCTCCGTAGGGTTTATCATCCACTTGCCGGTATGGTCTGCTTGCCCAATCTCTTGGATTCCAATGGTCAAGCCTAACCAAACCACGTTTTATAGCTCGGCCGGTAATGCCATAGTCGAGGCTTGCGAATATATCCGGCAGCAAGCTGATGATACCCAAATGCAACATTGATTAAAAATCCACATCCCAATCGACCGTGATGAGGTTCTTTTGGTCATCAATCTCAAGAACATAGTGACCTGGCAGATAAGGAATCAAAAAACGTTTTTGTCCGGAAATGACCAACACATCATTCGATCCAGTTGGCATGATCTCGGAAATTGTTCCTAAGGTAATCCCCTGAAGGTTAATGACGTCCATCCCTATCAGTTGATGCCAGTAATATTCCCCAGCTTTTAATTCAGGAAATTGCGCACGGCGTACAGCGATTTCTGTATTCGTCAGATGAGCGGCTTGCTCGCGATCATGACAGCATTCTAGTTGTGCCAAAATAAGTTTGTTATTTATATCGGCACGTTGTAGTGTCAGTGGTTGCCAGCCCTCTTTGGTTCCAATATACCACGGCGTATAGTGAAGTATATTTTCACGAGGCTCGGTAAAAGAAATTACTGTAATTAGCCCCTTGACCCCATGCGGGCGGCCAAATTTACCAACGATAACCCATTCATCATGACCGTTAACGTTACGCTGCAGCACTATCCGCCTTGCTGAATTCTTTAACCAAAGATTTAACGCGATCAGACAGCTGCGCGCCTACCTTTTCCCAATTTTTTAATTTGTCTATTTCTAAGTGCAAGCGTATTTCCTGACCTCGCGCGACTGGATTAAAATAACCAATACGTTCAATGTAATTTCCATCACGACGTCTTCGACTGTCGGTTACAACGATGTGATAGAAAGGACGCTTTTTTGCACCTGCTCGTGATAAACGTATAACGACCATTGTTTTCCTCTACTTTAAGAGTGGTTACGTAAAAATGCCGTGTATTGTACGAAAATTAACTTGGTATTGGAAGTGTTTCCGTGCAATTGGGCATAATTAGTTGAAATCATCGGGAAACATTCCTTTCATGCCAGCCATTCCCCCCATGCCGCGCATCATTTGTTTAATCCCACCCGGTTTGGTAAATTTTTTCATCATTTTTTGCATTTGGCTAAACTGCTTTAATAAGCGATTTACATCCTGTATTTGGGTTCCGGAGCCTTGAGCAATACGCTTTTTACGAGAACCAACAATCAGTTTGGGAACACGCCGTTCTTTCATGGTCATAGAGTTTATGATTGCGATGGTTTGGGCAAGCGCTTTATCATTGACCTGTCCTACCGCTTGTTGCGGCAATTGATTCATGCCTGGCAGTTTGCTCATCATTCCACTAATACCGCCCATTTTATTCATTTGCAGTAGTTGTTGTTTAAAATCCTCAAGATCAAATCCTTTTCCTTTTTAATTTTTTGGCTAGCTTTTCGCTGGCTATTTTATCTGTTTTGCGCTGCACTTCCTCAATCAGCGTTAAAATGTCTCCCATTCCAAGAATGCGGGAAGCCACTCGTTCGGGATGAAAAGGCTCAAGAGCATCGATTTTTTCACCACTTCCCATGAATTTGATGGGTTGTCCGGTAATGTGCCTAACTGAAAGAGCCGCGCCTCCACGAGCGTCACCATCCGTTTTCGTGAGAATGACTCCGGTAAGAGGTAATGCCTCATGAAATGCTTTTGCAGTATTGGCTGCATCTTGGCCGGTCATGCTATCCACAACAAAAAGCGTTTCTATGGGTTGAATGGCCTGATGCAATGCTTTGATCTCAGCCATCATTTCATCGTCAATGTGTAAACGCCCTGCGGTATCAATGATAAGTACATCAATAAATTGTTTTTTTGCACTTTCCAGTGCATTTTTTGCAATGGTAAGGGGCTGGTCATGAACATCGGCTGGGAAGAAAGCAACGTCGAGCTCATTTGCCAATAATTTTAATTGTTGAATGGCGGCTGGTCGGTAAATGTCGGTACTTGCCAACATGACTTTTTCTTTTCAGTTTCTTTTAGATAACGCGCAAGCTTGGCAGAGCTGGTTGTTTTACCGGAACCTTGCAAACCCGCCATTAAAAAAATAGCAGGTGGCTGGGTTTTGAAATTCAATTCTGAACGCGTGTCACCCATAATATGAATTAATTCATCATGAACAATTTTTATCAAAGCCTGATCGGGCTTTAAACTGGTCATGACTTCCTGTCCTAGAGCTTTTTGTTTAATGTCTTCTATAAATTCTTTTATAACAGGCAACGCAACATCCGCTTCAAGCAATGACATACGTACCTCACGTAATGCTTGCTGCATGTTGTCTTCGGTTAAACGTCCTTGTCCGCTTAGATTTTTAAAGGTACGAGTCAAGCGTTCTGTTAAATTTTCAAACATGATAAGTCTCTCATAATTTGAGGAAGCGGATTTTAAAAACTCGGATAAACGGATGACCTCATATGAGTTTAAAAATGCGCTTTAAATAAAATGACAAAAAGTATATCACAGTTAGGTCAATGAATCTGCTATACGCCATCTACGATTTCCATAAACATACAGGCTTTAAAGACCACGAGGTTTAGCCTTGCTCATGTGGTAATCAGCCGCGCTGAAACCACATGGGTGATGAGCCATTGTAATTATCTAATAAATACCTATTCATTATAACGCATCACGAAAGTGGTCGTTGTATTGACTTGTTTTTATTATCGATGGCATCCAACCCCGTCAAAACCAATGATTTGGCAGTTTCCGTAGATGTCTGTGTCAAGTTGGTAACTTGCAGAGCCTGATTGAGCATAAATTCTGCCGTCATGTCCCTGATACACATAGGGTAGCTGTTGTTTTGGCAACCAAGAAAGAGAAGGTTTAATAGGAATCCAACGAGGGGCATCTGATTTTATTAGGTTTGGTAAGTTATTCGTCGGTGCAGAAAATACGATGTCAAATTGGGCACGTGCTGCTTGAACGGCATGTTCAGCATCGAGAATGCCATGCCCACAAGGTTTTTCTCCTACGCATGATTTATTGGGGTCTTCTGTTGGACCAAAAGCATGGGTCGTTGTATATAAAATCTGCTCCACTTTTTCTGGGGAAGGGACTTTGGGGCTGACGGCAAAGATAAGGCCAGCAACACCGGCAACATGAGGAGCAGCCATGCTTGTTCCTTGATAAAAATCAAAACCTGATTGTAGATAACCACCTTGTGGATGGACGGTGGATAAAATGCCATCTTCAAGATGGCCACTGCTAAGATCGCCACCAGGTGCGGCAAAGGTCACTGCCGGACCATAGTTGGAATAATAAGCACGCCATCCTTGCGGGCCTGTTGCGGCAACTTTAATGGTGCCATTACAAACGGCAGGGGCATTATAATGCTCCCAACGGTTATCATTGCCTGCGGCGGTTACGATGACAGCGCCTTGTTGGCGTGCAAACCAGATGGCTTCCTGAAGGGCCTCGTCACAATGATCAATTTCTTTTCCTGGTCGTTCGTCAACCCCAAAACTCATATTTAAAATTTGCGCTGGAAAAGGATTATCAGGCACTCCAGGCACATGATCGCCAACTGACCAACGGATGGCATTGATGACAGCACTTTCGTAAAACATACCGGATTCATCTGGAATTTTTACAGGAAGAATCTTTAGATTTTCTCCCATGCCTTTCATCACGTCGCCATACCCTGCAATGGTGCCAGCGACGTGAGTGCCGTGAAAAGATAAAGTTTCATCACTCAAGTCATGGTTGCTGGCAGCAAAATTCCAGCCTAATACATGCCCGTCTGAGTCTTTAAGTAAATTATTTTCTAAACCGTCATGTAGGACTATGCCTGTATCTAATACCGCGACAACGACGGGCGGTGTATATAAGCCTGTTGTATAAGCCCAGGCGCCATCCAGTAATCCTGGCCCAGATTCCAGCATAATTCCTCCTGGTCGCTTAAATTCATCCCACTGAGCTTCATGAGAGAGGCGGGGAGGTCGCTGTTTTCCTGCCGGCGGTTGCAACGGTTTAAAATGACCTATTCTATCTTTGACAGCATAGAGAAT
Organism: Legionella oakridgensis ATCC 33761 = DSM 21215; assembly: GCF_000512355.1. NCBI lineage: Bacteria > Pseudomonadati > Pseudomonadota > Gammaproteobacteria > Legionellales > Legionellaceae > Legionella > Legionella oakridgensis. The sequence goes on from NZ_CP004006.1 coordinate 414,236, forward strand.
ATTAGGGTTTTTTCGCAATCGCGCAAGCACCAGTGCGCTCATATCGGTCGTTTGAGTGTTTGTTTGATGTAACAAGCGGCTGTCCACTGTCATGACATAAGCTCCGCCAGCGATGGGTTGTATTGCTTGAATAGGCAACTGGAGAGTCTGTGCGATTTGTGCATGCATCGTCGCAATCGTTTTTGGAGTTTGTTTGTATTTGACGATAACGCGGATTGCCTCTGCATTTGCAGGGGCAATCCATGATCCCATCGCTAAAATGCCGATGGCTAATAATCCTTTAGCATAGCGCATGCTGAACTCCCTTTTGATTTTGCATAAGAACAGTATGCAAGAGAGCATTTGTTTAAACAACTTTTTGTAATATGCCGGCAGGGGATGATAAGATTTTTGCTACGAAATACATCGTAAGGATCGTTTGTGCAGGGCTCTATTATCACATTGGTGATTGTGTTACTGGTATTAATCGTCATTTCAGCTTTTTTTTCTGGTTCAGAGATTGGGATGATGTCTTTGAACCGCTATCGATTACGGCATTTAGTAAAGAAGAATCATAAACAAGCCATCCGGGTAAATCAGTTACTAGCACATCCTGATAGGCTTCTTAGTATCATTTTAATTGGTAATACGCTAGCTAATATCATTGCTTCCATGGTCGCAACCCTCATTGGACAGCGGTTGTATGGAGATGGTGGTGTTTTAGCGGCAGCTATATTATTGACATTCATTATTTTAGTATTTTCAGAAATAACGCCTAAAACGCTTGCTGCATTATATCCGCAGCAGATTGCCTTTATCTGTTCTTTTCCTTTAATGGTGATGCAACTGGTGTTTGCGCCTTTGGTCAATTTAATAAGCTGGATTGCCAATGGTATCTTGCGTTTATTTGGAATATCGATAAATCGCATGCAAAAAGAAACATTATCAGGCGAGGAATTGCGTTCAGTCGTGCATGAGGCTGGAGGGCTTTTACCGGTCGAACATAAAAGCATGTTGATTAGTCTCCTTGATCTAGAACAGGCTCGAGTAGAGGATATCATGGTTCCAAAAGCCGATATTATCGGCATTGATTTAGAATTGCCTTGGCATGAATTGCTAGAACAGCTTGAGACAGCTCAACATACTCGACTGCCTCTTTACCGAGGCACGATTGATAATTTGATTGGAATGATTCACATAAGGAATGTATTAAATCTGGCTTTGGAAGAGCGTTTTGATATGGAGGCTTTATTAAAAATTGCCGAGGCCCCCTATTTTATACCCGAGGCGACTCCTTTAAATGTGCAGATTTTAAATTTTCGAAAGATGAAACGCCGAAGTTGTTTTGTGGTTGATGAATATGGAGATTTGCAAGGTTTGGTTACTATGGAAGATATTTTGGAAGAAGTTGTTGGAGAATTTACCACGGATATTGCTGCACTAAGTAAAGATATTACACCACAAGAGGATGGTTCGGTGATTATCGATGCCAGCATTACATTACGAAATTTAAATCGCTTAATGAGCTGGCAATTGCCATCCATTGGACCTCGTACGTTAAGTGGTTTGATCATCGAATATTTAGGGTATATTCCACCTGCCGATTGTTGTTTGATGATTGAAAATTATCAGATTGAGGTATTAAAAGTTGGTGAAAATATCATAAAAAGCGTGCGAATGATAAAAGTTAGTAAGAGAAGAAATAGCTGATTTTATTCTTTAATAGATAGAACTGGGGTTGCAAAAAAATAACCCTCATATCTAATCGTTTTAATCAATTTCGGTTGTTTTGCATTCGTTTCGATTTTCTGTCGTAACCGACTAATCTGGACATCCAGCTGCCTTGCAACACGGGTTGAATGGTCAATGTTAATCATTTGCAATAAAAATTTCCGACTTAATACCTGTTGAGGGTGGCGCACAAAAGCTAATAGCAGATCATATTCCTTATTACTTAATGACAATTCGGTATGGTTTTTAAAACATTGCCTTGCACTGGGATAAATTCGGCAATTGCCAAATAAAAGAACTTCTATTTTTGCTTCAGAAGAAGGGGGCGTGTGTTTTACGCGACGACTGATGGCGTTAATACGAGCATGCAACTCACGTGGAAGCATAGGTTCTGTCATAAAGTCATCCGCGCCAGCTTCAAGCATTTGGACACAAATTTCCTCATTGGCAGAATCGTTGAAAATGATAATTGGCGTTGGATATTGGTGAGACAATTGATTTATTACTTCATCATTTTTTTGAATTAGAGACCAGTGTATCAATAAGGCAACAGGAAGAGGGGGATTCAGACACAAATGCTGAAGAGATGTTTTTTGGATGATGCTGAATCCAAATGTTTTAAAATAATCAATGAGTTTTGTATCAATAGGTTTTTTATCAACAATTAATAAGTAGTTCGGATGTGTCATCATCAAAGTTTCCTTAGGGCTTACGACAAACGCCCAACCTCTGCGTTAAAAAGAAATGTTGATTTGGTCATTTGCAATCTAAATTCCCACATTAACATTTCTTTTTGCTTTGACCTTGAGATTTTTCGTAAGTCCTATTCCTGCTTTTTGATAACAGGGGTGTTAGAATTTTGGTGACAATGGTTTTGTGGGTGGTGCATCGTAAACAGGTCTATGGTCGGCTTGCAAGTCTTCTTGGTTATTTTTGGATTGAGATTTTTCCCAATAGTCGGCAATTTGTGCCTTAATGTCAGGAATAGCTCCTAAAAATTCATGTAATTGTCCATGAAGGACTGCCGCAGTCCCTCGCCCCAAAGTGGGTATTCCCATCCAATTATTTGCATTATCAAGAATACGATTGGCTGTTTGTAATCCTACTAATTCAGCAAGCAAATCAGGCGCAATTTTTCGATTTGCAAGCAGATGTAAAAGAAAAATATCGAATGAATGACGCTTGTTTTTCAGCATGGTTTTTTCCTTGGTTGCTTATTAAAATAATAGTTCAGGGATAAAATAAGGCAAATCATGGTGGTTAGGGGCTTTGCAACAAGATGACGTGCACGTTGCGGTAAATTCAATCAATAGATGGTATGCTTATAATTAGATTTTATATGAGCTAGAGGGCTAATCCAGGATGGGAAATGCCCTATGATCCATTTGAGGCAAGGCGCTGAAAATAGGGATGATTCCCATGAAAAATCATAATATTGATTGGTTGGTTAGCAGTCTTCATCACTCTAAGGCACTGATAAAATATGAAATCAAGCAATTGGAGAGCCGTCTTAAATTTTATTTAACCGGTGGCAATGAACGAACACCACCCGTCGAAGAGGTTGTGGCATTGTGTACTTCGCTAATTCGTTGCTATGACCAGTATTTAAAAATGATGGATTCAAAGTATCGACCTATAATGCCTGACGAGGCAGGCGAGTTGTCCTTTAAAACCTGGTTTGACTGTTACGCACAGATTGAGTCATTACAATCTCTGGGTCTTTATTCAATAACCATTGTCGAAGAACTTACAAAAATACAGGCTTTGCATCGCCAGTACCAGCAGCTTAAATTATTAATCTCCAGAGGTGATGTTGCGTCCAGACAGAAAGTAGAGGATGTGGCTTGGTTTCATGCCATTAAACCATTGATTCAGGCTTCCGCTCCCAATGATTGGCTTAAGGCAATTGTTTTGTTTGCTAACCAGCAGTCAGGAATTAATGTAAATGATTGTCTTGTGCATCTTTCACAGTTGGATAATCAGCAGTTATTGCATTTAGCTAATGCGTTTAGGCATGAGGAATATTTGCACATTATTAGTGCTATTTTTTTCTATAAGCTCTACCCCCAAAAGCTTTTTAATCACTCATTGCATCCGGAAAAATTGGTTTCCGTAAAAAATAGATTATCCTTATTATATGATTTTATTGAAATATTACATCAAACTTTGGTGCAAACAATCACTCAAAGAGGATTACCTAAAATACAGGATTATTTGTTTCATAGCGAAGACTTGCCCCAAGGGATAGAAATCGAGATCGGCGATGATTGTCGTGATTTAATTTTGTCAGCCATTAAATCCTGGAATATAAGTATAGCAATCACTGAGGCTCATCCCAGTATGAATCAATTGCATGAGATATTTTGTGCTTATAAATTTTGGTTTAATCCAGCACGATTAATCGACGCAGTCATGATACTAGAACAGAAATTTATCAAACACCATGGGCAGGTTAATTCTAAGGATGATTTTTTTCATCAGATGCGGTCATTGTACCGTCAATTAACGACGACTGAATGTCTTGACTTGTATGGTTATTTTGCAAATAAAGACAGTAATTATTTGATGCGTACTTTATTGGTTGTTAAACGTGGTGAGTTATTGTCTTGGCTGCCGGCTTTAAATTCTGCTGAGCTTGATGCAATCAATCGAGTGTATGGGTCACTAGCTTGTGTGATGAGTGCATTACGTGATGAGCTGGCAACACGCCATATTTCTACCGCACCTTATAAACATGATTTACATGAGCTGACTGAAAAAAAACTAACGCCTGGCCGGAGAAATCGCAATGCGGTGATTCGAATTATTACTTTATATACAAAGAAGACCCCCCGGCCGAATACCAATTTGGAGGAGTTGTTCAAGACGGTTGAATCTTAAGGATAATAGTGATTACTTAGGATTCTGTAATGGTGCTGTTTAAATGCCAATTATAGGTATACGTGTTAATTTTATTGATTTGTTTTAATTTTTCACGTAATGGTTTGTAAGCATATTGCGATAAGTGTTTAATTAAGTCTTGCTCTTCTCCACCAAAATCATCAATAAACCAATCATAAATTTTTGATACAATTAATTTCCCTTCAATAATTTGCGTGCCCCGCAATGAATTTATATATTGCGACGCCGCTTCATTTAATTGATTTTCTAATAAGGCACCTTGGAAAGCTTGCTTGCTGAGATTGGCGGCACCGATGCTGCCATTGTTTATGGCATAATGGGTTCGAGGGTCGTTCCAAATGGCTCTGATGATACGATTATGAATTTCGTCCAGCGATAATTGTATGCCGTTTAAAGTAATAAGATTTGCCCCCCAGGGCCCAACACTAAACAATCCTGGAGAGATATTAATTTCTTGAATGCTGGCTACTGGATAATAATGGGCTATGATTTGTACGGTAAGTGCATTATAAAGGTTTAACCAAAATGCCAATTGCTCCTGGCGATTATAATTCGTGATATCAATTTGAGACAGACGGTTAATATAACGCTCAAGTAAATCAAGGTCTCTTTTTGATAAATGCGGGTAATCAACAAGATTGATTCCTTCTTGATTAGTAACGACACATCTCGATAAAAAGTCTTGCCACTCCTGATGTGGGATTACTTCTGTAGACAAAGGATTATGAATACTCCATCTTGGCCATAAATTTTTATGAAATGATGCCATGGCCATTGTACTGAACAATAAACCAAACACGAGAAGACCAAACCGTAATTTTAAATTAACCATATTCATGGATTATCATCTATCTAAATCATAAGTTTTGCGCGATTTCGCAGAGCGCTGCCAATCGTATTTCCATCCAGAAATTCCAATTCTCCTCCCGAGGGAATGCCATGCGCCAATTGGCTAATATTTACTGGATGAGAATTTAACAATTCATGAATAAAATGAATAGTAGTTTGTCCTTCGATGGTAGGACTCAACGCCAAAATAACTTCCTTGATGTTTTCATGTTCAATCAGAGATTGTAGTTTGGACAAACCTATCTCTTCAGGTCCTATACCATCCAAGGGAGAAATTTTATTCATTAATACATAATAACTGCCATTGAATGCATGACTTTGCTCAATTGCTGCAACATCGGCCGGACTTTCAACCACACAGAGCGTTGTTTTATCCCTTTCATTGTTTTGGCATATGGAGCAAAAAACATCCATTGTGTAGTTGTTGCAGCGTTCACAATTGCGAACATTCTGCATGGCGTCCTCAAGACAAGCAGCCAAGTGCAAACCGCGTTGCCGTTGACGCTGAAGTAAATGGAACACCATGCGTTGTGCGGATTTAGGGCCAACGCCAGGCAAACATCGCAATGCTTCTACCAAGCGAGATAAAGCATCCATAATGTATTATTCTTTGTCGTCTTCTTTTCCACCCTTCATAAAATCACTTGGAATATTCAGGCCGGCAGTTAATTGACTGATTTTTTCTTTGGATGCTTTTTCAACTTTTCGAACGGCATCATTGACTGCTGCAGCAAGCAAATCCTCCAACATTTCAATGTCTTCGTTCATAAGGGCAGGGCTTATTTTAACTTTTGTTACATCATGACGACCATTCATTTCGATTTTTACCATACCTCCACCTGCTTCGCCATGCACAATTAATTGACTCAATTGTTGCTGTGCTTCTTGCATGCGTTGTTGCATCTTTTGAGCTTCTTTCATTAAGTTGCTAAGATTTTGATTGATATCCATTGGAACCTCTTATCAGTTGGTTATTAAAAATTTTCTGAGAAAAAAATACATTCAATGTAGCGACATTTATCGACCATTTTTGTGCCATGAGATAACCTCATTGCTGGTTATTTTATCAGAATTCAGATAATTATAGGTCATCTTGGCGCGGTACAATAGAATTTTTAACCAATGTTGCAGCAAACTCCCGTTGAATTTGTTGAAAAAGTGGATCATCTTGCAATGCTGATTCGGCTTCTTGATACTGTTTTTCTTGTGTAATTTTCTTTTGCTGTGCTGGTGATGACTGTAAAACTTCATTGGTTTGCAGAATTAATTTTACCGTTTCATGATAATAATCAGCCAATGCTTTTTCTATTCGCTGAATCACTGCCGTTGTAAAAACGGATTGATGGCTATTGGCAATACGAAGCGTCACTTCTGCACCAAGTTTGCTGACCCATTCCGTATTCTCTGCAGCGTTCAATGCTAATCCATTCAATTTAAGCTTTGGTAATACGTTGTGCCAATGTTCATCCTTCATGGATTGATTATGATTTTCAATGACGGGTGTAATGGTTGGTTGCAATGATGGCTGCAATTCATTAGGCGGTGGTGAGGGTGCTTTGGTTTCTGATTGTAATTCCTGTTCAGATGGATTTAAAACAGGAGAATGATGAATAACAGGCATGGGGGCCTGATTGCTTGAGGTGGAAGAATGGATGCTGTCTGCCTTATTTTCGTAAGCTAATGGTGGTGATATGTTTTTAGGGGCTGGTCTGAATGTATACATACGCAATAAGGTCATTTCAAACCCAATAACCGATGAGGGAGCAAGGTGCAGCTCCTCCAGACCTTTTATTCCAATTTGATAGAATAATTGAGTGTCTTCTGCAGAAAATTTGGTGCTCAAACTTAAAATATCCGCAGAAAGTCGCAGCAGGGGGTTATCACCCGGCAGGTTTTGAGTGACGCAAATTTGGTGGAGATAACTAAGCATTTCATCCAAGACGTAATGAAAATTTCCTCCCTCAGCGGCAATTTGTTTACTGATGTGGAGGAGCTTTTGCGGGTTGAATTCTGCCATAGCATGCAATAATTGCATGGCATAATTTTGCTGAGTATAGCCAAGAATATTTTTTGTATCGGTCGTGCTTAAATGGCCACTGCTGCATGCGATCGCTTGATCCAGCAGGCTTAATGCATCACGCATGCTGCCACGAGCAGCATTGGCTAGTAATTCTATTGCTTCTGCTTCAGAAGATAATTGTTCATTTTTTAAAATAAATTGCAATTGTTGGCAGATAATGTCTGCTTGCATTGGTTTAAGATTAAATTGCAAGCATCGTGATAAAACCGTGATAGGTAATTTATGAGGGTCTGTTGTGGCTAATAAAAACTTAACATGCTCTGGTGGTTCTTCTAAAGTTTTAAGTAATGCATTAAAACTGTGCTGCGATAACATGTGTACTTCATCGATAAGATAAATCTTGAAACGGCCATTGGTTGGCGCATATTGCACATTTTCAAGTATTTCTCGCGTGTCTTCAACGCGCGTGCGTGAAGCGCCGTCAATTTCAATCAGATCAAGAAAACGGCCTTGTTCAATGGCAAGGCAGGCATCACATTGAAGACAGGGTTCTGCAGAAATTCCTTGCTCACAATTAAGCGCTTTTGCCAGCAATCGCGCAACGCTGGTTTTACCAATCCCGCGAGTTCCAGTAAATAAATAGGCATGATGCAATCGCTGCTGGTTAAGCGAATTCGTTAATGCTTTGGTGACGTGCTCTTGGCCAACCAGTTGAGAAAACGTACGTGGTCGCCATTTACGTGCTAAGGCAATATAGCTCATAAGGGCTTTCACAAAGTTTGGTG
>NZ_CP004006.1:2552500-2722964 GCF_000512355.1 Legionella oakridgensis ATCC 33761 = DSM 21215
ACACGAATTCAGGATGATGAAAATACTTATTTTCAAGGCGATGCCTTAAATGATGTCGTTCTGAGTCGCGGAAAAGAAACCCATTTAATTGAATTTGACGTTTATATTAATCAGCAATTTGTCAGTCACTATCGTGCGGATGGCTTAATTCTTGCCACACCAACAGGCTCCACCGCTTATGCCTTGTCAGCAGGTGGTCCGATTATGCACCCCCATCTTAATGCCATGGTCATGGTGCCCATGTTTTCCCACAGTTTAAGCACGCGTCCTTTGGTGACAGATGGGCAAGCATTCATTGAATTAAAAATTAGTGAAAGTAATGAAAATAACTTGCAAATCAGTTGCGATGGACACGAGTCTTATGCGGTTAAACCAGGACAAATCGTCACCATTGAAAAAAATGCCCAACAATTAAGATTGTTGCATCCATTGGAATATCATTATTATGATACTTTACGTATCAAATTAGGATGGGGAACAAAATCCCAAGGATAAATGATGCTCACCTCCTTACGTATTGAAAATTTTGCGATTGTTTCGCAACTGGAATTGGATTTCAGTCAAGGCATGACTGCATTCACCGGTGAAACCGGCGCCGGTAAATCGATCATGATTGATGCTTTAATGCTCGCGCTGGGAGAACGTGCTGATGCCTCAGTCATTCGACCAGGCGCAGAAAAATGTGATATCAATGCCTGTTTTCATTATGATGAAAATTCACTGCCGGCGCATTGGTTGCATGCACATGACGCTACTGCCGAAGATGGCGTTCTTTATTTACGTCGAATTATATATGCCGAAGGTCGCTCCAAATCCTACATCAATGGCCAACCTTTTCCTCTGCAAAAACTCAAAGAACTCAGCGGACTTCTGGTAGACATTCATGGCCAACATCAGCACCAGTCTCTGCTCCAACACGCGACCCATCGCCAACAATTAGATCAATTTGCCGGTCATGCTGATTTATTGCAGGCAGTTGAGCAAGCCTATCGGCAATGCCAGCATACGTATCAACAACTACAACAACTGAACCTTGAAAATACAAGCAACGAACGTGTGGCATTGCTTCAGTACCAAATTGATGAACTAACCCACCTGAACTTAGAACACGATGAAATGCAAAAGTTGCATGAAGAGCACCAATTGCTGCATCATGCAAAAGATTATCTCGAGCGTACACAGCAGATTACCGAACGACTCAATGCAGATGAACAACCAAACATCACCCGATCTTTAAATTACATTTTGCAATTATTGGCTTCCTTGCCTCAAGACCATGCTTGTATAAAAAATGCCTGTGAACTGGTAAACAGTGCTCTCATTCAATGCGAAGAAGCTTTGGATGAAATGCACAGATTTTCGGCACAAGTACAGCTTGATCCGGAACGTCTGCAGCAGGTGGAAGAACGGATTAGCCTTCTTCATCAAGCAGCGCGGAAGCATCACGTGGAAGCCAGTCAATTATTAACACACCACCTCCGCTTGCAAAAAGAACTGGACACCTTACAAAATGCAGAACAAGAACTCCACAAGCAACAACAGCAATATCAGCAACAATTAGCAATGTATGAACAAGCCGCACTTGCATTAAGACAATCCAGGCGCCTTTATGCTGAAAAGCTCGCTGAAGAAATCAGCCAGACCATTCGGCAACTTGGCATGCCACAAGGATTTATTCAAATTGAATTAAGTCCGCTGGATAAAATGCAGTCACATGGTCTAGATAAAGTGGAATATAAGGTTTGTACAAATCCAGGCATGATCCCAGATAGCCTCGCAAAAATTGCATCAGGAGGAGAACTCTCCCGTATAAGTCTTGCAATCCATATGATCACAGCACAACGTGGTGCTACTCCAACGCTTTTATTTGACGAAGTCGATGTTGGTATTGGAGGAGCAACGGCAGCCCTGGTGGGTCAGTTATTGCGTAATCTGGGCGAACGATTGCAACTATTTTGCGTCACGCATCAGCCGCAGGTTGCTTCTTCTGCCCACCACCATTTTATTGTAGAGAAATATATTGCGCATGGACAAACTTTTTCTTCCATTAAGAAATTGACCAACCATGAAAAAATTGAAGAGCTTGCCCGCATGCTTGGTGGATTGACTATCACAGAACAAACCCGCTCCCATGCCCGTGAATTATTAGAGCGCATGGATTAGGATATTCAAAAATACCAACGGCTTAAAACCTTTGCCACCTGCGCTTCAACAAGCCCATCTCCCCGTTACAGGATTTTGGTTTTATGATTCTCCTGTGAGATAAGTACGCCGTTCCTGCATGGTTTCAATACTATTCACAACGGATTGATGACAAATTGCTTTCATGATTGGTATAGAATCCAATGGTAATCCATTATGAATACCATAAGCAATGAAAAGACAATCTTGCCACGTTTGTTCATTTTTTCTTGCCTTGGGTTTTAACCATAAGGAAACCCATAAAAAATGAAATATCCAGCGCTCACGATGCAGCTCCATTTCATCAGCAAAAACAGCGGCCATGGCTTTATCAAACTGACACACTTTTACACCATCAACGTAGCTGCAATGCCGATTCACTAACCGATCAATTTGCGCATTTTCCACAAACCATGATTCTGTAAATTGCTTATCCTTTGACCATGATTTTGAACGGTTGAATGCTTCCCGCATGCGCTCCGGTGTAAAAGGACTAAGTTGCACGGTTAACTGTTCCAAAACATGAGCAACATCCAATTTACAAGGGATAAATTGCAAGCCAAGCACTTCTTGCATTTCCAACAAATGTAAATCAGGCATGTTACCATGCTCGATGGTCAATGCCAGAAAATGGTTTGCGAATAGCTCCAGATAGGGTATATCCACCGCGCGCAGCAACACACTGCCATCAAATGAGTCATCATAATAACGCGTTACATCCGCAGCAGAAATGACCGGTGTGATCCAGGCATCTTTAATGCCAGTATCCTGTTTAAATAATAAGCCACACAGTTGGTGTTTGCGATTTTTCCTAAAATGAATAAAAATGCCTTGGGCACCGCTACCATCTACTTCACTCGCCTTAATTTCCATATAGGGTTTTTACTACTTCCTCCTGGAAACAAGACCCCTTTTTACGTTGTTTTTTATCCAACGATCAAATTGCTCATGATAAGAAGGAGGATACCAGTGTTTTATGGCTTGCAAGCGAGAAAGAGACATTGAATTTAAGGTAATTTTATCGATTATCACCTCCAAAGTTGCCACCACCATGGCGCGCACTTCTTCTTTAGGGTGCAACAAATGCAATAGAGCAATATCCTGACCTTCCTGAATGCTGTAAAGGTCGATGACCAAATCTGCAAAAAAATCAGCAGGCATCGCATAACTTTGCGCAAAAAAATTCTCAGCAATATCGAACACACTGAGATCAGACAACTCCTCGATCAAATCACGAATGGAGTTTAAATGCGAAATGGTATCTTCCGGTGCTAAGGCATCGTCTTCATTGGCCAAATTAAAATAAGCAGCTTTTAGCTCCTCAGAGAGTTCCACGTGTACTTCATAAAAAGCATTCAGGGCAGGCAGCCAGAAGCTGAGTGAATGCTTCCCTGCATCAATCGCTGCCGCCATGTGGCTCATGAGTTCTTTTAAACGCTTAGCGGCCAGTTTATTATCGGCTTCAATCGCAGACTGTAATTGCGCAATACAAATTTCCAAGGCAAAAATACATGCTGAGTAATAAGCACGATCATCTTCTGCTGCGGCTTCATCCAATGCATCGATTAAATCAACTAATTGCAATGCCAGTTCGGGTTCTTGTAAAAAATGAGCATAGTGTTCTGGATCAAGATGTTTACTTTGCTCAATCAACATCGCAATATCATTTATCCAGCGTTCCAAGCTGTTTGTATTATCAGTCATTCCGGAACAGGCACCGCACGTGGACGCCCATGCTCATCAATCGCGACGAAAACAAATGTTCCCTCAGTGACTCGATATTTTTCACCGGTTGCAAGCATCTCAGTCCAAACTTCTACGGCGATGGTCATAGAGGTTTTACCACGTTTGATGAGTTCAACATGACAACTGACGACATCCCCAACATGCACCGGCCTAAGAAAAGTCATTGAATGAATCGCTACCGTTGCAACACGACCATGCGCCAGTTTCTTGGCCAATACCCCGGCAGCAAGATCCATCTGTGACACTAACCAACCGCCAAAAATATCACCATTGGCATTGGTATCTGCCGGCATGGCCAATGTTTGAATGGTAATTTCACCTCGAGGAGTTTCCATCATTCAGACCCTCGCTTCAATTTTGCCAAAGCATCCGCCATGGCGGTGTTAAAGAGTGGTTTTTACTTAAGGGAGCCTTTTGTGGTTTTTCCGCTTTTTTAATTGGGGTTTTGGGTTTGAGAGCCGCGGTTTTTTTCAAATTCTCGGATTTTTCCGGTTTTCTCTGCGCAACAGCTTTTTCCTCATTTAATTTCATACTCAAGCCAATACGCCGGCGCTCTTTATCCACTTCTACCACTTTTACAGTAATGATATCGCCCGCTTTGACAATAGTGCGAGGATCCGTGATAAACCGCGATGTCATCGCGGAAATATGGACTAAGCCATCCTGGTGCACACCAATATCCACAAAAGCACCAAAATTAGTAACATTGCTTACAACACCTTCCAGAATCATTCCTTCCTGTAAATGACTGATGTCTTCAACGCCTTCTTTAAAATGGGCGGTTTTAAACTCTGGCCTTGGGTCCCGACCCGGTTTTTCCAGTTCCTTCAAAACATCATAGATGGTTGGTAAACCAAATTGCTCATCCACGTAATCTGCGGCATTTACGCTTTGTAATAATTCCTGGTTACCTACTAAATGGCAAATATCAATCTGTTTATTTATTAGTATTTTCTGCACCAAAGGATAGGCCTCTGGATGTACAGCCGACGCATCTAAGGGATTATCTCCATCCATAATTCGCAGGAATCCAGCCGACTGCTGAAATGTTTTTTCTCCCATCCGTGCGATGCTTTTTAGCTGTTCGCGGTTTTGAAAGCTGCCATGCTCATTACGGTATTGTACTAAATTCTTAGCCAATGACTCATTAAATCCAGACACTCGGGTCAATAAGGATGCGGAAGCAGTATTTACATCGACACCCACGGCGTTCACACAATCTTCCACCACCGCCTCAAGACAACGCGCTAGCCGAGCTTGATTAACATCGTGTTGATACTGTCCCACCCCAATGGATTTAGGCTCAATTTTTACCAATTCAGCCAAAGGATCTTGCAATCGTCTGGCAATGGAAACAGCCCCACGCAAGGTTACATCCAGATCGGGAAACTCATCGGCAGCTAACTCAGACGCTGAATAAACCGATGCTCCTGCTTCACTCACCATGACTTTATTTAACTTTAAATCCGGATACATTTTAATCATATCCGTCACTAAACGCTCCGTTTCACGCGAAGCAGTCCCATTCCCAATGCTGATAAGCTTAACTTGATGTTTGGCCGCTAATTTAGCCAACGTGGCTATGGCTTCATGCCATTCATTCTGTGGAGCAAAAGGAAACACCGTTGCATAGTCCAATAATTTACCGGTTTCATCCACCACCACTGTTTTTACTCCAGTACGAATGCCAGGATCCAATCCCATGGTTGTTTTTGGACCCGCTGGTGCAGCTAACAAAAGATCCCGCAAATTAGAGGCAAATACCTTGATTGCCTCTTCATCAGCTAATTCACGAATCCGGGCAAGGAGTTCCAATTCCAACTTGGTGAATAATTTAATTTTCCAAGTCAAGCGCACCGTTTCTTTCAGCCAATCCGCGGTCTGTCCTTGTGACGCGATATTAAAGTAAGCACTCATTCGTTTCTCACCATACTCCGGCTCATTTGGTAAAGTCAGTGCCAACTGTAAAACACCTTCGCGTCGTCCACGAAATAAAGCCAATGCTCGGTGGGAAGGAATTTTTTTTATCGGTTCAGCGTAATCGAAATAATCCGCGTACTTATTACCGGCCGCCTTCTTATCTTCCACCCCTTTGGCTTGCAAAACTCCATGGAGCCATAAATATTGACGAAGTTCATCAATGAGATCGGCATCTTCGGCAAATCTTTCCATCAAAATTTGCCGGGCTCCTTCCAAAGCGGCTTCAACATCGGGCACACTTGCTTCTGCATTGATAAATTGGGCGGCATACGTTTCTGGAATAAGAGACGAATCTTGCCATAACGCAATTGCTAAAGGCTCCAAACCAGCCTCTTTAGCAATATGCGCTTTAGTGCGACGTTTTGGTCGGTAAGGAAGATACAAATCTTCCAAACGTGTTTTTGTATCCGCAGTGAGAATGGCTTGTTCCAGCTCAAAGGTTAGTTTTTCTTGCTCACGTATGCTTTGCAGGATATGAGTCCGCCGCTCATCCAATTCGCGCAGATAGTGCAAACGCTCAGCAAGCAAACGCAACTGGTTATCATTGAGTCCCTGAGTTGCTTCTTTGCGATACCGTGCAATAAAGGGCACCGTTGCCCCTTCATCCAGCAAACGAATAGCTGCTTCTACTTGTGCAACGTTGGCTTTGATCTCTTGAGCAATAACTGCCGCTGTCGTCAACCTTTGTTGAGTCATTTATTTCCCCGTAAAACTTCTATAAAAATCTAATCTTAAGCCCATTGTCATGGCTTTCGCGGCTGAAAATGTTAACAAAATTTCGACATCCTGCAATCAGCACATGCTGCCGTGATTGTTTTAATGTTACCTATGCATTTGCAATTTCATTGAAACGATAGGAAAAATTAAAAATCAAGATAATACCCACACAAAAGTTGGCATATTATATACTTATCATCCGTGAAACTGCATCTTATTCTACAGTAACCGACTTTGCCAAATTACGCGGTTGATCCACATCCGTCCCTTTCATCACCGCCACATGATAAGCCAAAAGCTGCAAAGGCAGCGTATAAATAATTGGAGCTACCCACTGCCCACAGGCAGGCACTTTAATGAGACGCGCCCCATTCGCTGCCCAAGATTGCGAATCGTCAACAAAGACAATTAATTGTCCACCGCGGGCACTGACTTCATGTAAATTCGATTTCAATTTATCAAGCAGTTCATCATTTGGAGCCACTGCTACCACAGGCATATCCTTGTCAACCAGCGCCAATGGTCCATGCTTTAATTCCCCGGCAGGATAAGCTTCGGCATGAATATAAGAAATTTCCTTCAATTTTAATGCACCTTCAAGCGCTACGGGGTATTGCACGCCACGTCCCAAAAATAAAGCATGCGCTTTGTTAATAAACAAAGCAGACAGCGAGGCAATATCCTCATTCATTTTTAAGGTACGCCCACAACAAACAGGTAATTGCTGCAATTGGGCCAAGACTTCCAAACCGCGAGCATCGCGGCAAAGGGCTGCAGCCAACATTAAAAAAGCGGCTAATTGCGTGGTAAATGCTTTGGTTGAAGCCACGCCAATTTCTACGCCAGCTCGTGTCAGAAAAACAAAATCAGATTCACGCACCAAAGAACTGGTAGCAACATTACAAATAGCAAATGTCGCCAAATAATTCATTGCTTTGGCTTTATGGAGTGCTGCCAAGGTGTCTGCTGTTTCTCCAGATTGCGATACCGTAATAAATAATGTTTTATCCCCCACAACCACATCACGATAACGATATTCACTGGCTATCTCCACTTGCGTTGGCAATCCTGTCAAGGATTCCAGCCAATACCGGGCAATTAAGCCGGCATGGTAACTGGTGCCACAAGCAACAATATGAATTTGTTTAACATCATTAAAAACGTTGACAGCTCGTTCGCCGAAACTGGCTTTAAGCACAGGTAAACTTGAAATACGTCCTTCCAGAGTATCAGCAAGCACTTTGCTTTGCTCAAAGATTTCTTTAAGCATGAAGTGTCGATATGGGCCTTTGCTAACGGCAAGCGAATCCTCATTTAAAACCTGGACTTGACGTTGTACAGGCTGATTATGAGCATCAAACAATTCCAGTTTTGTTGCCGACAATCGGGCACTGTCACCTTCTTCCAAATAAACCACCGATTGTGCAAAAGAGCGCAAAGCCAATGCATCCGAAGCAATAAAATGTTCATCTATACCAACGCCAACCACTAATGGACTTCCTTTACGGATAGCCACCAGCTCTTGGGGAAAACGTTGATGAATAACTCCAAGTGCAAAAGCACCCGTCATTTGCGCAGCACTGGCTTGCACTGCCGTTAACAGAGACTGGTATTGCTGGAAGTGGTGATGGATAAGATGAGCAGCCACTTCGGTATCTGTTTCAGAAGTGAATTCATAACCAAGCTCCTGCAAGTAACGACGCAGTTCATCATGATTTTCAATGATGCCATTATGCACCACTGCAATTTCTCCATGTGACATATGAGGATGAGCATTTTGTTCGCAGGGCTTGCCATGTGTAGCCCACCGGGTATGAGCAATTCCGGTATTACCAGCAATCGCTGTCTCCCGCATTGCATCAATGAGAGTTTGCACCTTACCCTGGATTCTTAAACGTTTTAATTGAAAATCACCGTCGATGACCGCAATGCCTGCTGAGTCATAACCACGATATTCGAGCCTACGCAAACCCTCCAGTAATATTTTGCTGCTTTCCCGGTGTGAAACCGCGCCCATTATTCCGCACATACTCGTTCCTCTTAATTATTTTTTGTAGTTTTCATGATGCGAGCACGATCTCGCTGCCAATCCCTTTCTTTCATGGTATCTCTCTTATCATGCGTCTTTTTACCTTTTGCCAGAGCAATTTTTATTTTAATTAAATTTTTCTTCCAATACATGGACAAGGGCACCAAGGTATACCCTTGACGTTCTACACTGCCAATTAATTGGTTCAACTCACGCCGATTCAATAACAATTTGCGAGTACGCACAGGATCAGCATGAATATGGGTAGATGCTGTAGGTAATGGCTGAATTTGGGCCCCCAGCAACCATGCTTCCCCATATTTAATAATCACATGTGCGTCAGAAAGGTTCACTTTACCGGCACGCAAGCTTTTTATTTCCCAACCCTCAAGCACCAGACCCGCTTCGTATTCATCTTCAATAAAATAATCGAAGCGCGCCTTTTTATTGGCCACAATCGTAGCGCTTTGTTGTTTATTGGCCACCATGCAACACCTAACTATAATGACTTAAATTAACTCAGGGTAAGATCATACCATTTTGATCAACAAACGCCTGCATACATTGATTAAAATTTTGTCATTCCCGTACAAGCGGAAATGATACAAAAAAGTATGATGTTCCCCTGTCAATTGCCTAGGATACCATGTTCCTGCTATTATACGCAGTTGTCCAGGGAGAATTTTCCAATGAATTTAGGCGACGCACTTCCTTCTTGCCCAATTAAAGCCACCAGCAGCTTGCAGGCCAATCTTAGTGATTATCATGGTCAATGGTTGATTCTTTATTTTTATCCCAAAGATTCTACCCCCGGATGCACCATAGAAGGACAAGATTTTCGCGATCAATATCAAGCATTTCAATCCTTAAATGCAATCATCTTTGGCATTTCACGCGACAGTTTGAAATCCCATGAGCAGTTCAAAACCAAACAGGCATTTCCTTTTGAACTGATTAGTGATACTGAAGAAACGCTTTGCCAGGCATTTGACGTTATTAAAATGAAATCCATGTACGGCAAACAGGTACGAGGAATCGAACGCAGTACATTCCTTTTCGACCCAACCGGTAAATTATGCCACATTTGGCGTGGAGTTAAAGTCAAAGGACATGTTGACGACGTATTGAATGCCCTGCGATCTTTACATGGCTGATCATTAGGGTCTATTTACACAACTTTGCCTACCACCAACGCAAAATCATATTATTTGATGCGAACTCAACGAGTCGTGTCCATACTCGGATTTAATAATAATATTCCTGAACCAATAGCGGCTATTTACGGATGGTCAAAGCATGATTTTATCCAGACGCACACACACATCTACTTGACGCCAGCCTTTCGTCTCATCAAAATGAATCATCTTGTTGACAAGGGTAGACGCATGGAACAGACCAATAAAGAAACAAAACTCTTCGTACTTGACACCAATATCTTGATGCATGACCCAACTGCCATTTTCCGTTTTGAAGAGCATGATGTTTATCTGCCCATGGTTGTATTGGAAGAGCTGGATAATCACAAAACCGGTCTTTCCGAAGTGGCCCGCAACGTTCGTCAGACTAACCGCATGCTGGTGGAATTGATGAGCAATGCCAGTCATCAGCAAATTGTAGAAGGACTTCCTATCCCCAATTATCTGGCCGTAGAGCAGGTGAAAAGCAGCGGACGACTATTCTTTCAGACCGATGATTTTGAACCATTGCGACCCACATCCCTGCCCGGCCATAAAGTCGACAATACCTTATTGGCTACAGCCCTTGGCTTGCAAAAAAAACACCGTGATAAAAAAGTGATTATCATCTCCAAAGACATCAATTTACGGATCAAGGCCGGCATCCTTGGCATACATGCCGAAGATTACTACAATGACCGAGTACTGGATGATGTCAATCTGCTGCATAGTGGTCTTCATATTCTGGAAAATAATTTCTGGGATGCTCACGCCAAAGATATGGAAGCGTGGCAGGAAAGCGGAAATACATTTTACCGGATCCATGGTCCTTTAATCAGTCAATGGAATCCCAATGATTGCCTAAGCACAGAAGACAATCAGTTTCAAGCCATCGTCAGGCAAGTCGAACATTCCCATGCGATTGTACAAATTGCTCGCGACTATACGCAAAACAATCATGCCGTATGGGGAATTACTGCCCGTAACCGCGAACAAAATTTCGCTTTAAATCTTTTGCTTGACCCTGACGTTGATTTTGTAACGTTACAAGGCTCAGCAGGTACTGGCAAAACCTTGCTGACCATTGCTGCCGGTTTAACACAAGTGCTTGATCTTAAGCGTTACACTGAAATTATAATGACCCGAGTTACCATTCCCGTAGGAGAAGATATTGGGTTTTTACCAGGCACTGAAGAGGAAAAAATGACACCCTGGATGGGAGCATTAATGGATAACCTTGAAGTACTGCACAGCGCTCAGGAAGGCGGCAGCTTCGGCCGCGGCGCCACTCAGGATTTATTGCAAAGCAAAATTAAAATTCGCTCATTAAATTACATGCGCGGCCGCACATTCTTAAACCGCTTTATCATCATCGATGAGGCACAAAATCTGACGTCAAAACAAATTAAAACGCTGGTAACCCGTGCAGGCCCCGGCAGTAAAATTATTTGCCTTGGCGACATCAAACAAATTGACACGCCTTATTTAAGTGAAACCACTTCTGGCCTGACGTTTGCCGTAGACAGATTTAAACATTGGCAGCACAGCGCTCATATGACTTTAACGCGTGGAGAACGATCAAGACTTGCATATTATGCCGCAGAACATTTATAGTACGTGCTTTTGACCAATACTGCCACAAACAGGATAAATCATGTCAACTCAAGCCATTACTTTTGACGATGTGCTGCTCGTTCCTTCGTATAACCATCACGAATCCAGACGCGTAGTCGATATCAGCATGACGGATCGTCTGGGCAAGTTGTGTTTGAAATTACCAGTGATTAGTTCCAACATGGATACCATCACTGAAAGCAAAATGGCTAATTTCATGCACAGCAAAGGTGGAATCGGTGCCTTACATCGTTTCTTAAGCATTGAAGATAATATCCATGAATTCAAAGCCTGTGAAGGCCAGGTGTTCGTTTCAATTGGTTGTACGGCCGCAGAACTGGAAAGGGCAGAAGCCTTACGCGATGCCGGAGCAAACTATTTTTGTGTGGATGTTGCCCATGCGCATGCCAAATACGTCGGTAAAACCTTAAAAAGCTTGCGCCAGCTGCTTGGCAGCCGTTGCATCATGGCCGGCAACGTGGCCACTTATGCTGGGGCAGATTACCTTGCTTCCTGCGGAGCAGACATCATTAAAGCCGGAATCGGCGGCGGCTCGGTTTGCAGTACTCGTATTAAAACCGGCTTTGGGGTACCCATGCTAACCTGCATTCAAGAGTGCGCGCGTACGGATCGCTCCATTGTAGCCGATGGCGGTATCCGTACGTCTGGCGACATTGTCAAAGCACTGGCTTTTGGTGCTGATTTTGTCATGATTGGTGGCATGCTGGCAGGAACTACGCCAACTCCCGGCGACATTATTACCAAAGACGATGGAACGCAAGTCAAACGCTACCGCGGCATGGCTTCACGTGAAGCCCAGGAAGATTTTCTCGGCCAAATGCATGAATGGAAAACCGCAGAAGGGGTGGCAACGGAAGTCCCTTATCGCGCTCAACAAGATGACATCATTGCGGATATCATTGGTGGCTTGCGTTCCGGTTTGACATACGCCGGGGCTGATTCCATCAGTGAATTACAAAGAAAACTCAATTATGTGCTAGTGACCCAAGCGGGCAGACTTGAAAGCCTGCCTCATAAATTGATGGAGCGCTAAAGGTTGCTCCATCCTATTATCACATCGTAGCGCTCAGGCCTTCTGTAGCGCTTTCGTCCATTTGAGGCGCCTCTTGCTGTCCGCCAGAAGGAGACGTGCTTGCATTAAGCTGATCTGCCTCATCGGCACCATCTTGAGTCATCGCCGACGCGGGGTCGGTGGTTGGGTCAGGAAGTTTACTCATCTTATAAGCCTGATAAGCATCTGAGGCTTTTTGGCCAAGCGCGCCGAACCCTGCCTTTACCGCGCCCATGGAGGCATCCTGCAAGTCGCTAAATGTCTCTTGAAAACTGGCCGCCATCTTCATCATGGTGCCTGCAGCCCCACTCAATTCCCCCGCTGACTTTCCCACCACACTTTTTTTTGCTTTCTTTTCGACTTCATCTTCGAATTTAACTTCCTTCTTTTCATCCTCATCATCGTCATCAGCACCTGCTTTAGGCTTAGGAGCATTTGACTGCGCAGGGGAAGAATTTGCTGCAGCAGATTGCTGAGGAGCTGTATCATCTGCCCCCGGAGCTGTATCATCCGCCCCCAGAGCCGTATCATCCGTAGCGTCCGGCTCCGGAGCTGCTATATCATCTGGATCCATAATTACAACCCTCTTACTAAAAATTATTCCAATGTTTCAATATCCGTCATTATAAACAAGCATGGGCTCGAATTTAACCATACTGACGTCTTTGACTCCTGTTAACGCAACCGCCATAATTATCTCGGAGCCATGCTCGCCGCATCGGTTAAATCAGAAGATGAGACATCCGGACCGCTTGGCTGCTGACTCTCGGCACTCAATGCATCCATCCGAGCAGTGCTGCTTTGAGAAAGTCCTGCTGGTGGTTCTTCTGGATTAGCAGGAGGACTCAAGTTAGCCGGCGTCTCCTCCTTACCATCGTCTTTACCAGCCTTATAGGCTTGATAAGCATCCGCGGCTTTTTGAGCAAGCGCACCCATTCCTGACTTTACCACACTCATGGATGCATCCTGCACATCACCAAACGTCTCTTGCAAACTAGCTGCCATCTTCATCATCGTGGCTGCAGGCCCACTTAATTCCGCCGCTGACTGCCCCACAACACTTTTTTTCGCTTTCTTTTCGACCTCATCTTCGAAACTAACCTCTTTTTTTCATCCTCTTCCTCTTCTTTTTTAGCTTTTTTGCCAGGTTGAGGACTTGGTGACGCAGCATCCAACTGCGGTGAAGGGTTGGGTTGGGGCGCAGGATTGGGCTGTGGCGAAGCGGTATCTGATACCGCCGTCATGCTTGGAGCAGGATCGCCTCCTCCTGTATCGGTTAGTGATGTTACATCGTCTGAACCAGGCATAATAACAATCTCCAAATAAATTTATTCCTTTCTTACAAGTATAGACATCACTCCATCATCATGCTAATAGCCTGTTCATGGAAATACCATTTATACTTGTACTATGAGCATGAAACTAGTATATCCGCCTTCAATACCATTAAAATACTTTATTAAGTATTTTTACACTTATTTTGCAAAAATTGATCAATAGGGCAAATTATGAATTTTGATGATTTCCGTTACATGTGGCGAGGCAAAACCCAACAGGCGTTATCCAACCAACAGGCGGCTTTACTGGCTCCAATTGATCACCAAAATGGAAAAAAAGAACGAGCTTTACTCTTGTTGCATGGTTTTTCTTCTTCTCCGGCCGTATTTCGTGAACTTCTTCCCACGTTGTTTAATCTGTACGATACTGTGGTTTGCCCAGCATTACCAGGGCATGCGGACAGCATTGAAACCTTTGCCAAAACGCAAGCTTCTGAATGGCTTACGGCGGCAGAACAATCCTGTGAAGAATTATTACGAAACTACCAAATGGTGGACGTCATGGGACTTTCCTTAGGAGGTTTACTCGCCTGTCATTTAGCCAACCGTTTTCCCTTGCATCACTTATATCTACTCGCACCCGCTTTAGCCTTGCGCTTCAAAATTACCATTGCTTTGGCCGTTGCTCGCCTATTACATGGTCTGGGCTTTAGACGTCTTCGCAACCGCGCAGGAAATCTGTACACCAGCCGTGCAAGTGAATTAGCATACCGCCAACTTCCTATTTCAACCATTATTGAAATACTTTCACTGATTCAAAATTACCAATTTGTTCCGCCAACTTGCCCAGTTGACTTGTTTTTAGGACGATACGATGAAGTGGTGCAATCAACGTTAGTCGCTGACTATTTTGCGAACTTACCCAATGTTCATATTCACTGGCTAAATCATTCTGCCCATGTTCTTCCTTTGGATGGGGACATTGATACCATTATTGCCCACCTTAAGGGCAATCAAGCCAAAATAACTCAAGCAACATCATGAGCATGCTCATACTAACACTTATTATCCAGGCCCACCATGCGCTATAAACCATAGCGCATGAAATACACAGCATGCATTCTCCGACTATTTATTATAGCGATTATACTCTTGCATAAACGGCATATTCCAATCGCGCATATCCAATACCGAGCCATTGAAAGCCATGTAATCGGTTTTCATTTCCGGAATATTATAAAAATAAATATTGCTGGCATCACTGGCAAGCGTATGTTGGCGATCCACGCTGGAAATTTCTGCTACCGACCGATCATGAGTCTTAATAAAGGTTCTATTAGCACGCAGATAGCGTCCATTAAAATGCGCCGAATCACACAATTCCACGAGAAGTTTATCGACAATCCCTGCTAATTGAATATAAGCCTGATCTCGTCCGCGAATTTTGAGTATATTACTTTTAACCCAATACAAACTCAGCTGGGCATTATCTTCCACATTCAACGATGTAACATTCACAACACCGCTTAATCGAACTTTAGTCGCTCCTGCAAGTTTTAAATTAAGAGCCTGACTATGAATATCATTGATTTGTGTTTGTCCGTTGCCACTAATTTCAAGTCTACGCACCCCTAAATAACCGCCAAGCGTTGTACTGCCTTTGTTGTTAATGACAATATCCAACAGACTCGAACGCAGTTTTGTACCGGTGATAACCCCTGTCCCTTTATAAACAAATGAATTCAAATAACGGCCACGTATTTCCGCATGCACAGCACCATAATGAGGAAGCCCCCCTGAAAGCTCAACAAATAAAGTGCCCTGAACCACTCTCGTTGCAATAAACGCCAGATCACGAGGGTCACCACGCAGAATTACCTGTGGTCGTGAATACCCTGTATGCAAGCTCACATTAATGTTGCCTGTGACCTTAACACGGGTAAACGTCGAAACTGGTCGGATTTGCTGAGCCTGTTGCACAGGAGAACTCGTAACAGGATGGCGACCACAGCTGGTGAGTAATAACGCAGATAAAATCAATAAAAAAGACCGTTTTAACATAGTCGTTCGTCCTGTTACGATATAATAAATTTTAAATATGCAAATCACCTTTTTAGCATGCACAACGTACATTAGAGGAAGTTCCACCATTGTGCAAGATTATCAGAGACTTATCTTCTTGGTAAACCAAAAAGATTTTAAATAAACACCTCCATGTTTCATGCGTTTGTATGAAAATCTGAAATGATGATTTTCTGCGGGCAACCATACCCATACTTGCGATTGGATGCTTTTTGTATCAAGACCAGCAAAGATTCTCCCTCAGGAATAAGCGCTGGCAGACTAATATAAATATCAACTAAACGGCCATTTTTACAGCCTAAATACACTTTATCGCCAGCATCATCACCAAATGTGTTTTTAATTGTTTCCTTCATTTGAGATAACTCCACAACATCACCAATATGTGCTTGCAGAAATTGCCCTATAGCAGTTTTATTTGTTTCATTCGTCAAACGCATTGCCAGTGAAAAATATTGGTCTGCAGATAAGACTTGGCAACTTCCATGCTTATTCCACTCATGACGCTCAAGACAGCTGCCATACGCATAGCTAGGCATAAACTGGCTCAGATCATCGGCTACAGGTTTACTTAAAATAACAGGGGGATAATCACAATGCGCCTTCGGCCCTTCAACACCACAATAGCCGTAATTGGAACCACAGGCAGCATTATTTGGCCACAAACCATGCAATACCATGTGCTGCGCTTGATAAGCATCGGCAGGAAGTTTGATGCATTCCGGTTTCCCTGCCTCATAGCCATAAGTTTCACAAAATCCAGGCAACCAATTAAGCGCTAGCACATGCGAGTCAGCCATACCAGGAGAATTATCGCAGGGCTTCTCTTGCTTTATTTCATATTGGGCAATACCGCACTCTGTCCTAATCCAGCGTAAAGCATAGCGCTCACTAGGGAACTCAACTCTAACCCATTGCGGAGGTATATTAATAATTTCGCGTAAACGGTAACGTTGTCCTGCCTGGATGGTCAACTCATCAGGATTCGTCGCTTTATTTTTAGAAATAAACGCCGGGCAACTTTTTTGGCATCAAAAAAGCCTTCCACCGGAATGGATGCATTACAAAATAGTGGAAAACTCACGAAAAGCAAGGCGGTAAATCTTATCATCGATGCATCCTGCATGAGCATAAGATAAGTTCATTATACTGAACTCAAAAAGATATTCCAGACTTTAATAAAATCAACGTTGAGGTGATAAAACTTTCCCCTTTATGGCCATAACAGATTTGAGCATAAAGGGGAAAAATGGGAGAAAAACAGAGTTAAACCGCAGATACTTCTTCGGCTTGCAAACCTTTCGGTCCCTTAGTTACTGTGAATTCTACGCGCTGGCCTTCTACCAGGGTTTTACGATTTGCCGAGCTGACAATCGAACGAAAATGAACAAATACATCATCTTGACCATTATCACGGCTGATAAAACCATAGCCTTTATCATCATTAAACCACTTCACGTGGCCAGTTTCTTTAACAGACATGTCTACTTTCCAAAATTAAATTAAAAACACACTCACAGCACGCAAAACCATGGGAAAACATATGAACAATATAAATTCACTACTTTAAAATTCAAAATGAGGGAATCTACGAAAGACAATGTTTACCATGTAAATGCAAGCAGCAAGTATTTTTATTATAACTCAGAACGTACAAAATAGCGAGAAGAAGTTTATTTTCTGACAGCCAACGGGCAAGTATTCATATGCTTTGCACCAAGATGTCCCGCCAATTTCGCCAGAGCTTCCTCATTATTCTTGTAAAAATGATGCTCTCCCAATTGTGCAAAAAGCCCACCGCGTTTTAATACATTAAGAACAGGACGTCGTACTCGTGTAAACCATAACTCAAGCCCGCCTTCTTCCAAACGAGAGCAAATACTGCGTAATACCTCCAAACCAGTCGCATCTAATTGGTTAATGCTGACACAATCAAGAATAATGTATCGCAGCTTTTGCTTTGCTGAAATTAGTTTTAATATTTTTTCTTCAAAATAGGCAGCATTTGCAAAATATAATGAGCCATTCAAACGTACTAAACTGATGAGATAACAAGTGTCGTTGGTATCGCCTTCGCTGACCTCAACAATATCGCCTTCTTCATTGCGTGTTAACTCGCTAAACCTGGGGCGCATGGTTTCATAAAGATAAAACCCAAGAGATAACAACATTCCTAATAACACCGCGTACGCAAGACGTGGTGCCAATAATAAGGTCAACAAGAATGTTAACAAAACCACAATACCTTCTTTTCGGCTTACTTTCCAGACATTCCACATCTCTTTTATATCAAGCAATCCTAATACGCCAACCATAATCACGACTGCAAGCGTCGCATAAGGCAAATAATAGAAAAATGGCGTCAGCCATAATAAAACGACCATCACAATCAGACCAGCCACAATGGATGAAAAACCGGTTTTAGCTCCAGCCTGGAAATTAATTGCGGAGCGAGTGAAGCCGCCAGACACAGGCATCGATTGAAAGAAGCTGCCTATGCATTTTGCCAATCCTTGACCAAGCAATTCCTGATTGGTGTTTAATCGCTGCCGATTTTCCGTAGCAATGCGTTTAGCAATCGTAATCGCTTCTGTAAAGCCAACCAAGGCAATTACAAACGCTCCCATAAATAGACTTGACATGGCATCCCACCCAAATCGGATCGTCTTAAAAGCAGGCAATCCTCGAGGAATATTGCCCACCACTTCCCCTCCAGCCTGTAGTGTTAACTTGCCGTTGAGCGGTAAACTGGCGATTCGCCACTCATAAGGATCTACTTCACCAATCGGTGTCATTTGCTCATCAACAAAAAACACTTCTTGATGGTCATGTGTCACCAAACGCCGAAGATGCAGGCGGTTCAATTCACCAATCTCAAAATTATGGCGTGTGATTAAGCGTTCCAGCTGCCATTTAGCCTGGGCTGCATTGTTGAGGGCTTCTTCCGTTTCCTGTGAACTTAAACCCGCTTTTTTAATGGTCTTTTCCACGACGGCCTTTGTTTTGGCGACTTCCTTCAACACTTGATGAACGTCTTCAGGATAGCGTTGATGATTTGCAAGCATCTGCTGTACGGGCAAATTGATGATTTGTTCCGCCCGAATACTTGTCAGTTTTTCATACCCACTTAACCAGGCAATGATGGTTGTGACAACCACAGCAATAAGAGTACTAGGAAGGTTAGGCGACAACCAACGCCCACCAAGAATGATAATAAACGCCAAGGCAGCTATTCCAACGGTTGGCCAATGGGTATTGCCCCATGCGTCGCTTAATACTTGCCAAACCATTTGGTAAGAATGGGGGGCGGTTACCGTATAAACACCAAATAAATTACCAATTTGCATGCTGGCGATGATGATGGCAACTGCATTAATAAATCCTAGAATGACAGGATAAGAAATAAAATTAACCACCACACCAAAGCGTAAAAAACCCAAAACCAGCTGTATCGCACCAGCCATAAACGTCAGCAATAAAACATATTGTATATATTCCGTTGTGCCAGTCGCAGCTAACGATTGCATCGCTACCGCTGTTA
Organism: Legionella oakridgensis ATCC 33761 = DSM 21215; assembly: GCF_000512355.1. Classification (NCBI taxonomy): domain Bacteria; kingdom Pseudomonadati; phylum Pseudomonadota; class Gammaproteobacteria; order Legionellales; family Legionellaceae; genus Legionella; species Legionella oakridgensis. The sequence continues at coordinate 2,571,915 of NZ_CP004006.1, forward strand.
ATAACGAGGTCACTGGCACAGGACCCGTAGATAAAATACGCGATGAGCCAAATATGGCAGCAATGATTGGCGGTAAGAATGCAGCGTACAACCCCATGTAAACGGGAAGACCTGCCAAATGAGCATACGCCATGGATTGAGGAATAAACAGCATGGCAACGGTAAACCCTGCCAGTAAATCCGCTCTAAGCGTTATCCATTGTCTAAGCTCCGGCAACCATTCCAAACAAGGGAACAGCCGTTTTAAAACAGCACGCCACTGCAGTAAATAAGCCTGAACAGGCTGCATTTTAGTTATCCTGTGCCTTATAACGGATTAATAGGAGGTAAATCGCCCGTTTTATTATTTTTAAATGGTTTAGCTTTTTTAAATCTGACAATGCATTGCCACAATTCCTTACCTTGCCAAGGTATTTTTTTATCTTGACTGTAAAGTAGTTGCGATAAGAGATGCAGCTGTCGTTTAAATTGCGAATCATGGAGCCGCTTTGTTAAATCATTTAAGTTTAGCATTTCAAATTCCGGCCATTGCAATGTTGCCCAGTGCAATAAAGCATCTCTGGCCTCATAGGGATTATTATCCATGCATGCTTTCTGTAAACGTTTCAAAACCAAGCGTTTGCTATTGCTATGAGGCATCTGATTAGAACGATACCACCAGATAATCAACGTAATAACCCAAGCTGCAGCAAATCCACCGGCCAACCACCAAGCCATATCAAAGGATTTTACTGTCTCAGCAGTAAATTGAACTTTTTTTTGCACAGGCAAATCTTTTGAGTCAGTTGAAGTTGGCTGGGACGACATGGTTTGTAACACTGCCTGTTGCTTTGCCTCAACGGTTATTGTACGTTCAGGTAAAACAGCCACTTCTGCTTTACCCGTTACGATATTAAACCAAGGAAGTTCGACACGGGGGATAGTAATATGCCCTGACTTATTCAATAAATAAGTGACTTTGGTGGTGGTTTTGCCAATGAGTTCCTGCTGACGAATAATATTATCTGCATCAGGTTTTTCGGGGTAAACACTAAATTGATTTCCAGAAAAATCCAAGGCTGGTAATAATTGTCCAGGCACTGCCACGGCTTGTAGCGTAACCGTACGTACCAACGTATCTCCTTGAGATAACACAGCAGCACTATTATCATACTGCTCGCTAAGTTTAACTTGTTTTGCTGGCAACCAGATCTTATTGTTAAAAGCAGGCGGTATGGGCTTTACAGACAGTGTTGTTATTTTAGAACGTTTATTAATTTGCCTGGGAACCGTATCATAACTTAAAGCATGAAAGGATGGCCCTATAATTTTTACCGTTCCACTTTTTGGGGAAAAACGGCATAACGTTGTTCTTCAATGACATACGTTCGGCCATTTTCCACTGTTTGATAACGATCAGCATCCCCAAGCGCAATAAGTAAAGCATTCTCTGCCTTTGGCGGTTGATATTCTGCGTCTAATAAACGTCCACTATTATATAATCTAACCGTATAAATCACTTGCTGGCTTATATAAGGATTGTTTTCATTGACTTCCGTTTTCAACATGACTTCATCCTGCACGGAAGCTTGTGAACCCGTATCGAAGGAAGTCGTTGGTTCGTTTGTTACTTCCACCTGCGTCGCCGGACTTTGCTCCCGACCAATCTGCAGTGCTGGAATAGGTAATATTCCGCTTTTTTTAGCAATTAACAATACAGTCCACCGACTGCTGGACTGTGACTGACCATTAATGAATGTATAATTCATACTCCTTTCTGTACCAACAATACGAAAATCCTTTTGTAAAGGAGTTAAATCAGGTACACCGCCAGATTGGGCATCATCCGTGGTTAAAATCAACTGAATGGTATCACCCATCTGAACTTTGCCAGGTTCCACCTGGACGGTGATGGCAGCTAACACCATCACTGGCCATATGCAGCCTATAAAAATCAGTGATAAAAACTTTTTCATTCTTGCCACCCATGTTGTCTACGTAAATGATCCCGCAGAAATTTTTCTCTCATTAACCCCCCTGGATCATCCGGAATCAGGCGCAACCATTGTTCTTTCGCCTGCTGTTGTTCTTGTTTGTTCTGTGCATTTAATTGGTTATTTTGCGGTTCTTGCTTATCCTGGTTTTGCTTATCCTGATTTTGCTTATCCTGGTTTTGCTTGTCCTGATTTTGCTTATCCTGGTTTTGCTTATCCTGGTTTTGCTTGTCCTGATTTTGCTTATCCTGGTTTTGCTTGTCCTGATTTTGCTTATCCTGGTTTTGCTTATCCTGGTTTTGCTTATCCTGGTTTTGCTTATCCTGATTTTGCTTGTCCTGGTTTTGCTTGTCCTGGTTTTGCTTGTCCTGGTTTTGCTTATCCTGATTAGAATGGTCTTGTTGCTGTTTGTCTTTCTTAAGCAAATCTTGCAAGAGTTTACGATTGTATAATGCATCCTGATGATTTGGATTAATGGTCAAGACCCGATCGTAAGCCTTGATTGCCTGTTCATATTGCCCCATATGCGCCAGAGCATTTCCTTGATTATAAAATCCTTCTTCACTATTGAGGGACTGATACAAATGAGCAGCCCGCTCGTAATCTCCCGCACGATAGGCAGCTGCCGCTTGCCAATCATGACGTTCAAACGTATCCTTTGCACTGGTGAACTGTCCTTGATTCATCATCGTTTGGGCTTGTTGATCTTTAGTTAGCCATATATCGTTCCAACCAAACGCATATATTGACGAAACCAAGCTATATAAACTAATCAATACACCAATACGCTTCATGCTGTAATCCTCTGCAGCCATCCACGTTGAAACACGGGCAACAATAACAAAAGAGCAGGAACAAGAAACCAACGCCCCTGATCTCTCCAAACAGGAATATCATGTTGTAAATCAGCGCTAAATTGATGACTTTTGCCCGTCGTACGCAACCATTTTTCCATATCCGTTGATGTGTCAGAAAAAGCAATCAATTCTCCCTGGCCAGCCACAGCAAGCGGTTGGAACAATGACTCTGGAGAAGAGCTTTTAACAATAGGCATGACGGAAGTATGAATTCCTTGATTTGCTAATCTACGCGCTTCGTTAATTGCTGCTGATGAAGGAGGCATGGCGGTTAATATTAATACATCGCCGTTGTTAAAACCTGCCTGAGTAATGAGTTTACCGGCTTGTTCGAGAGCAGTATCCAACCGATTTCCTTCTACTGGCATAATATCTGGGGCAAGTGAGGACAATAATGCATCAATGGTCTCAGCATCATCGGTCAACGGTGATACAACAAAAGGCTCACCGGTATAAACCACTAAACCAAACTGCCCGGCCTCCTTATGCTTAAACAGATCATGCAATTTAAATTTAGCCCGAGTAAATCGGTCTGGAGATAAATCTTTTTCCAGCATTTGCTCAGACATGTCTAATATCAATACTCGCGGCTGAATCGACTTATAAGTCGGAACCGGCAATCGTGACCAGGTTGGCCCAGCTAAAGCAATGATCATAAGAGCTGCACTCATCATAAGCAGCATGAGAGAAGTCATGCGCTTACTTCGACCGTGGGACTTTATTAAATACGGCAATAAATGATTGTCACAAACTTCCCCCCATGCCTGCATAGCCGGTTTATATTGCAATAAAAACCAAGCAAATAGGGCCAGAGGAACAAAGGAAAACAACCAAAAAGGGCGAATAAAATGAAATTCAATCATGAGGCCCTCCTTTCCTGCCTCATCAATTTAAAGCGGGGAAAGAAATTTCCTTCCACAGCAAGCCAATAAAGAAACAGAAAAAAAGCCAAGGCAAGGGGCCAAGGATAATAATCATGTTGAGGTCGAACGGTAGCTTGTTCCTGAGAAACTTTTTCCAATTGATTGATGACTTCATAAATACGTTGCAAGGATTGCAGATCCGTAGCACGAAAATAACGTCCGCCAGTCACTTTAGCCACTTCTTGTAACGTTTCTTCATCCAAATCAGCGGACGCATTCATATTTAAAAACACGCTGGGAAGGGCGCGAGGATCCGCTTGTGAGCCCAAACCAATGGTATAAATTTTAATCCCGTCGGCACGTGCCAGTTCTGCGGCCTTCATGGGTGCCAGAACACCAGAATTATTTGCACCATCCGTCAACAATATAATAATCCGCCCCTGTGCAGGAACATTTTGTAATCGTTTTACAGCCAAACCAAGAGCATCTCCAATAGAAGTTGTTTTGCCAGCCAACCCGACCGTTGCATCTTCCAGACGCATGAGGATATTTTGACGATCATACGTTAATGGCGTTTGCAGATACGCGCGACTGCCAAACAAAATCAAGCCAATTTTATCACCCATTCGTTCTTGCACAAATTGCTCAGCTGCGCGTTTGACGACGGTCAAACGACTTACAGGACGTCCATGCAACATCATATCCGGTAATTCCATGCTGCCCGATAAATCCAGAGCCAGCATTATATTGTAACCTTCACGCGCCAAGGGCCTTGGCTCACCTACCCAACGAGGCCCGGCCAATGCCAATAACAACAAAAACCAGATTATAAAAATAAACCAATTTTTTATGCCTTGTAAAACCCTGCTTTTCGTGTTCAACAATCTCAACCATTGCATTGAAAAACGGAATTTTAAGCGCTGACGGTAAAAATAAAGGAGCACTTGGCAAAAAAAACCATATCAGAATCGGTACGGGTAAGAATACTAAAACCCATGGCAATGCTAATTCAAACATGGCTTTCTCCGTTGATTAATCCATTTTTTCGTCATGCTGAATAACAGTGTCAAATCATTGTCTTTCGCCATTCCTCTCCGTTGGTAAGGAACATCTAATAACTGTGAACGAACTTGACTAAAATCAACGTTTTTTCCGGTTTCATTCAAAAATAATATCCACGCCTCCCCTTGTAAGCTGGCTACGTTTTTTCTTGGAAAATAAACCAGTGCCACCCGTTTTAATAACTCGGAAATACAAGCGCTGATGTGCTGGCAATTACCCTCGCGCTGATATTGCTGTTGATAAGCAGCAAGCAAGCGCAATGCCCGTCGCCTTGCCTGTCCATGCAAATACGAACGCCGCAAGAACAAAACTGCCACCATCAGAACAATAATCAGGAGAATGATAAGAACATACCAACCTGGAGCCAATGGCCACCAGCCAATTGGTAAAGGCATATGAATATCACGTAATTGCGACAATGCTTGACTTCCCGGATGACCAGATAAGTCCTTACTCTGTGATGCCCCACCTGCTGCACTGCATGAACCAGACAGCAGCAGGGAGGGCATCCCAAAGATAATGCCTTGGTAGCTCTTCTTTTTAAACCAGTTAAGCATTTACCCTCCGCGGATACGTCTGGCGAACCAGCAATGGTAAATCCAGCTCGCCAGTCACTTGCACATATTGAATCTGCATTCGTTTTAACATTGCTTTTAACGAGGCAATGCGTTGTTGGCAATAATGATGATAAGCAGAATTCACGGTATCTAATGTTGTATCCAACACAATTTCCCGTCTTCCATTGGTTATTGCATATTGTTGGGGTTTAGGTGGCGCCAGTTCAAGTGGATCGCATACATGGTACGCCAAGATATCATTATGAGCTCGCAAGCGGCTTAAATGCTGTTCGCTTTCCTCATCCAAATTATAAAAATCACTAATCAGCACCAAAATACTTCCAGGGCGAGCAACCCGCCGCAAACGTAATAATGCATGACTTAGGGAACGAACTTGAACTTCCATTTTAGAAGAATCTGACTGCGCTTGCGTGTATTCGCTTAACGAGGCCAAAAAGGGCAACACCCCTGTTTCCCGGTTTCTTGGGACAAACTCATTATGCGACTGGGATGAAAATAATAACCCACCGACTCGGTCACCCTGAGCAATTGCAGTCCAGGCAATCATAGCAGCCAAACGCGCTGCAATCACCGATTTAAACGCCATACGGGTACCAAAATACATAGAAGGATTAAAATCAGCAAGGATGATAGCCGGCCGCTCCCGTTCTTCCTGATATAATTTAATATGAGGCCGGCCAGTACGAGCAGTAACCCGCCACTCCATATGCCTGACCTCATCCCCAGCTTGATAATTACGCACTTCAGCAAAATCCATACCACGTCCGCGCAGTTTTGAAAGATGGTTCCCTATATGCGTGGCTTGCTTTTCCGGACGATAACGTACTTGCTGGACATAACGCCGCAAAGCAATTAATTCAGCCAATTCTGCAACAATGCCCTCATTCATAGACATCTCCAGGGTATCCAAACTGGTCAATTTGATAAGCTTCCCATGCAAAGATATACCAAATTTGCTTATGCTTGCCGCTAACGACACCAGAGTATTTTAAACAACGAACGTTTACTATCCGTGCTACGTTACAAAGCAAATAACGGCCGGTTATTTGAAATCCCTCTACCAGGATAGTAAGAAACGAAAAAAAGGCTGGGATGTCTATTAAAACAATCCAACCACGCCTAGCAAATCGTTTATACTGCTTAAGGCAGTGCCACCAGCCGTAATAATTCATCAAGAAAATCATCACTGCTAACGCCTTCAGCTTCTGCTTCAAAGGTTAATAAAATACGATGCCGTAAAACATCATGCGCAATGACATGGATGTCTTCGGGAGTAACATAATCCCGCCCCGACAGCCAAGCATGTGCTTTGGCGCATCGATCAAGGGCAATGGTCGCGCGCGGACTAGCCCCATATCGCAACCAACGATGAAGCGTTTCACTATATGCTCGCGGATTGCGAGTTGCCACGACCAGCTGGACCAGATAATGTTCTAAGGCATCACTGGTATGAACATGGAGGACTTGTTTGCGAGCTTCAAATAATTGCCTTTGCGACAATGGCACAAGCGTCGTATTGGCTTTTTTTTCAGATTGCCCATGTGCAGGAAGTGCTTCATGTCGAGCCAGCCTTAAAATATCATGCTCTATTTTTGCATCGGGATAACCGATTTTGACATACATCAAGAAGCGGTCGAGCTGCGCCTCGGGTAATGGATAAGTACCTTCTTGTTCAATAGGGTTTTGCGTTGCCATCACCAAAAACAACTCCGGTAATGGGTAGGTTTTACTACCGATGGTGACCTGCCGCTCAGCCATAGCTTCCAATAAAGCAGATTGCACTTTTGCGGGAGCACGGTTAATTTCATCAGCCAATACCATATTATGGAAAATAGGGCCAGGCTGGAAAATAAAAGAACCATCTTCAGGCCGATAAACATCCGTACCTGTCAAATCACCAGGAAGCAAATCCGGCGTAAACTGGATGCGATGAAAATGACCTTCAACGCCATAAGATAACTCTTTGACCGCACGAGTTTTTGCTAACCCCGGAGCTCCCTCCACTAACAAATGACCATCAGCTAGCAATGCTATCAGCAAGCGGGAGATCAAATCTTTTTGGCCAAGAATTCGTGAATTAAGATAGGTGCTTAAACGCAATACCTGTTGCTGTACTTCTTTAATAGAAGAAACGTCTGCTTGTTCCATTCATTGTACCTTGAACAAAAAATAATATCCTAACGTGAAATATTACTTGTGCCAAGCGGGTTATTTTTGTATTTTCCCCGACAGATAGGCCATGATTGTATACAAATAATTTCTTTTATTAGCAACCTGTATGATACCACATTTAAACATTGTCACGATTGAACAGCCTGGTGCCTCATCGATTTTAAAAGCCAAATCCGGGTGTGTTTCCTTCCCTTTAGATGCAGAAAATCGTGCTTTGATTTTTGCAATGAAGGATAAACTGCAACAATTGGGTGGTGTTGGCTTGGCTGCCCCTCAGGTAGGATATAACAAGAACATTATTGCGATTTATATCCCTAAAGAAGCCGCTTTATTGCGTGAACATGTTACACCTTATCCAATGCACATTTTGATTAATCCTTCTTACGAAGTTTGGCGTAACAGCGCCACCGTCCATGATTTTGAAGGATGTTACTCGGTCACAAGCAAAGCAGGCAAGGTTCCCCGCTATCATACCATCCGCCTCACTTATCAAGATGAAAGCGGTCAGTCACATACCACAAAAGAATCTGGCTTTTACGCCCGGGTTCTACAGCATGAAATTGATCACCTCAATGGCTTATTAATCACCGATCGCTTGACACCAGAATGCCTGCAAGGCAGCGTCGAAGACATGATGGCCATCAGACGAAAAGAATTAACTCCTGCCCAGCAAGAGCAATTTGATAAACTAATGCAGAGAAAATTCAATAAAACCTAATCATTAACCACTTTTTCTCACCTTGGCAACCAAGAGTGAATCAATGAACTGACTTAGGGTCTGTTTACCTTTCATTTCAATGAAACTTCTGGAAAGCTTTAAAAAAATCGGTGGTTGCCGAGGTCAGATCATCCCGATATATTGCATCTTGTTTGGTCTTTCTTTTGGGGCAAACATACATCATATTAACCAGTGAATTCTCCCACATAAGTGGCACAAGGTCACAATAAGGAAAGGCTGCATGAATTGTATTAAATACCGTGCGGGAATAATCATCACGAAATAATGGATTGGCAATCACATTGACAATCAATAAACCGTCTGGAGTCAGATGATCTGCAATACTCTGAAAATACTCTACCGTAAGCAGCGATGAAGGAATGGTTGCCTGATTACTATAAACATCCGATATCACCACATCATAAGAAGCAGTGCTTCCTCGCAGATAACGGCGAGCATCTTGTCCGATAAACGTTCCCTTAATCGGCTGAGCCAAAAAGTGTTGTTCCGCCAACTCTTTAATGGCTGGATCAATATCCACGTACGTCACTTCATTATCATGTTCTCCTGCCGCAGTCAGGGTAAAGCCACCAGCCCCAATCACCAAGATGCGCTTATGTCGCAGATTAAGCTCTTTGAAAAGTAAATGACGAATAAACTCTATGTATGGGAACCCCTTTTTTCCGGTGTCAGCATCGAACTGCTGGACAGATTGATTTGCAGCCACTTATTGAATTCGGAGGAATGAATCACTTGATAGTTGCCGTAATTGTTTGTGGTTTTAAATTGAGCATTTTCCACGGTTACATTCAACATAAAAATAAAAGTAATCCAGGCAGCCATGCTAAAATAGGCCATAACGACATTTGACTGTAATAACGAATATAAGCAACAAGGCCAAAAAGCAACATACAATTAATGACGACCGTCCATGCCACCCCAAGATATTGAAACAGCAACAAGGAGGTCAGCAATGCGCCAAGAAATGAGCCTAGAGTGCTTAAAAACAATGCCCGACCACTGATATGGCTTATCCGTTGTGCCTGATTAAATAAATTGGTAGTCAGAGGAACCGTCTGCCCAAGCCAATATGCGATGGGCGCAAGCACCAGTAATAAATAACAGCTCAGACTGATTAAAAAGGAAAAGCTTACTTTATAAATACTAAAAAAATAAAATGAAGAAATAAAAATATAGCTTAAGCCAATACCAATCCAAACTAGACTCAACGTAAAATTACGGTTTAATTGTTTAAAAAACTCTCGTTGGTAACTTCCTCCCCGCCAATACCCCAATGCCAGAAAAAGTAAAAAAACGCCAATAATGACGCTGGTAATCAATACGCTTCCACCAAAAAATGGCAATAATTGACGAATGGTCAATACTTCGACTGAAATGGTAATAAATCCTTCCAGTAACAAAATAGCAAATAGCAAAGGAAGCATCAAAACGTCTCTATAAAAATACGTTGGCCCAACATATCACCTTTATACGTTTTTGGTCTATAAGGGCCACAAAGAGGCACAGCCAAGAAATTATCGGCCAACATAGAAAAATATGCTTATAAAATGAGTAAATTACACCTCTTTATTGGGACTGGCGAGTAAAAAAGCAGGCGATTGTTATTGTTTTTCTTCCTTATTTGTAGCACGATGAAGTTTGGTCTAAAAATCAGGGGTGATGCTATGAAAAAAGGAATTGTTTCATTTTTGGCTATGGCGGTAACCATGAATGGCTATTCAGCTTCCCAGCAAATGATTTGGGGAGAGATAAACCACTCAATACCCAACCTTAAACAAAAAACGCCGTTTACGACGCATGGCTTATTGGCAACGCTAAACTCTCAGCAACAAGAAGATTACCAATTGGAATTAATTGATAATACTTCCCCCGATGCCAAACATGCACGCTACCAGCTTATGTTTAAAGGCATTCCCGTTTGGGGGCATCAATTAGTTTTCCACTCGCAGCCAGGGTCAACCCCGACGGTCACTGGTATTAATACTACCGAAATTGAAAAAGATATTGCAAGTACTGATGGCAAATTATCGGCTTCCGAAGCGGAACAAAAGGTATTAACCAACATTACGGATCCAATAAAATTTAAAAAAATACAAAAAGTTATTTACATCGATCAGGAAGAAAAAGCGCATCTTGCTTATCATCTGACGTATTACGTCAATGATAAAAAAACACTGATTAGTATACCGAACTACTTGATTGATGCAGACAATGGTGACATTTTGAAGCAATGGAATGAATCTCGTCAAAAAAAAGCGCCACATTCTAAAAAAGAAGCGCACTGCAAGCGAATTGGCCAGGGGCTTGGCGGGAATGCTTTTCCCCTTCCCTATCGCACCGGTATGTTCCAGTACGGCACAGCCCTTCCTGGCTTACCATCACTAGGAAAATTTTCTGTACAAGTCAAAAATGGCAATTGTCATGTACAAAATGGAAACGTACGTGTCATTAATTTGGAAAACTATGCGTTGGGCTATGAAGCTTTTCCTATTACCGTTTTTGATGAAGCAGGACATTCACTCAATGCATTTTCTTATCCGTGTGATGAAACAAGTTTTTACTTAAATTATGCTGACGGCGCCACAGGTCCAGTCAATTACTCATTTTCTCCAGTGAATGACACAATGTTCTTTGCTCAGCAAACCATAGACATGTATCAAAAAGCGTATGGTGTAGAAACGCCATTGGGAACGGATCTGCCAATTCGAGCTTATACGCATCTGGGAGAAATGGATAATGCCTTCGCCATTCCAACCATCCGTGTCAATGGGCTACTGGTAGCACACCAACAAATTGTCATCGGCAACGGTGATTATTTTCTAACAGCTCCCTCGCAATCGGTCGTGGCTCACGAATTATCTCATAACTTTACTGAACTTAATTCCGGGTTATTGTATGAAGGCCAAAGCGGTGGCATCAATGAAGCATTTTCTGACATGGCAGCCATAGCGCTACAGGATTATTTACGCAAAGAGTATCCTTGGTATTGGGATGGTGAAGATTGGTCTTTAGGCCGAGAGGCTGTGATTGGAGGCCAGCCTTTACGCTATATGGATGACCCCACTCAAGATGGTCGCTCAATCGGGCATGCCAGTGATTATACCGATGACTTAAATGTGCATTATAGCAGTGGCGTATTCAATAAAGCTTTTTATCTCTTGGCACACAAACCCGGTTGGGATGTACAATCCGCTTTCCAAGTCATGGTGGATGCTAACCAACACTATTGGTCACCTATTGCCTATTTTGATTTTGCAGCCTGTGGAGTCATTCAAGCTGCAATAGACCGTCAACTGGATCAAACGCCAGTCATTGAAGCGTTTGCCGAAGTCGGGGTAGTCTGTCCAACGCATAAAGTCTGAGGAATGCGTTAACAAGAGTCAAAAATTGAACATTTACAGAAGCTGCGGCAGCAATAATGGCTGCTGCAGTTTTGCAATGTGCTATAGCATGCATGATGCATCATCATAACAAAATCAATCTCTTGCGCAGGAATGTGGGCACCAAGCCCTGACCGTTTTAATTGCTCTAGCCTCTCTTTTTATATTCAGGTTTAATTACCGAGCTGAATGGCGTAAAATGAATAATAAAACAATGCCTGAAGCAGGCCAGTCAACCTCTTAAGCTGTTATCGAATATGTTATCCGATTATTTAAAAACATTTCCTCACTACTTATTACCCAAGCTGGCCTTAACGACCGCGTTTGGTTTTCTGGCAAATGTAAAAAACCCTGCCATCAAAAACCACCTCATTCGCCGCTTTATTCGCCAATATAAGGTGAATATGAGTGAAGCGCTTGAAGAAATACCAGAACACTATGCCTGTTTTAATGATTTTTTTATTCGTCATTTAAAACCCAAATGCCGGCCAATTTCCACCGTTGACATTATTTCGCCAGTCGATGGGTTTATCAGTGAAATAGGCAAAATCACCACCGGAAAACTATTACAGGCTAAAGGTCGATACTATTCCGTGCAGGATCTTTTAGCCTGTACATCAGAAAAAAGTTCTCAGTTTAACAATGGCCGTTTTGCAACCCTCTATTTATCTCCGAGAGATTATCATCGGGTTCATATGCCTATAGAAGCGACGCTTAAAGAAATGATTTATGTACCAGGGAAACTCTTTTCCGTACAACCAATAACAAGCCGTGTCATTCCTCATTTATTTGCTCGTAATGAACGCCTGGTCGTTTTTTTTGATACGGCAGCTGGATTGATGGCCATGGTTTTGGTTGGTGCAACCATTGTTGGCAGTATAGGAACAAGTTGGCATGGCGATATGATTCGTGGACGTCAAAAAACACACTTTATTTATCCCAAAGAGGGCAACGATAATATTGTACTGGCAAAAGCCGCAGAAATGGGGTATTTCAAACTCGGCTCCACGGTCGTGCTATTATTTGCTGATGATCAACGCGTAGAATGGCTGGAAAACCTCCATTCAGGTGATCAAATTCATTTTGGTGAGGCATTAGCAACGCTTAAATAAAAATATAATTTGTTCGCCTCTTGCAATATAAAAACTGAAAAAACTATTTTAATCTATATATACTGTATGAAGGTAATGGAAAGTAATATCCCCCCTAAGGAGTTCAATGTGACTGAATATATCTATAGAGGATTTAAGATTTCTTATAAAATTATTACAACTGAACTTGATCAAAATTTAAACTTATATAAAGCAGACGGGACTGTAACTTATTTATTGAGTAAACCAAAATCTTTTGTGCCGGTAAAATTTCACACTGAATACGATACATACACTGGCGCCGAGCATGAAATTAAAAAATTACTTGAAAATTACGTAGACTTTGAATTGAAGAGTTTTTATGAAATGGAAAAAGAAAAAGCTCGATAATTAGGAGTAATCCATGGTACCGAGAAGAGGACTCGAACCTCCACGGGGTCACCCCCACTAGCACCTGAAGCTAGCGTGTCTACCAATTCCACCACCTCGGCAATCGACGCTAAGTTACTCAAGATTACAGTAACTGTCAATTATTATTTAACAAACGCATTTTTTAGAACCAAAATCGGAGTCATAAGAATGCTATCTTTTCGTCGGCAACCATGACTATTCTTAATTATATGGAAAAATTGATTGATGTTTGGTTTTCCTTACTGCCCAGACCTCGTCCAAGTAAAAAACAAGCCAAGCAGGCTCGTCTAATAGCGCATCGCGGTGCTCATGATGCTCATCTTAACATTCGAGAAAATACCGATGCTGCTTTTGCGCGGGCATTAGAGCTGGGCTGCTGGGGAATTGAATTGGATATCCATACCTGTGCAGATGGTACGCTGATCGTCAACCACGACCCAACATTACAACGACTATGGGGACAAAATCTCAAAGTCCATGAAAACAATTTTAAAGATCTGCATGCCGCCGCTCCCATGATACCTCGTTTGCAGGACGTGATAGAGAAATATGGCAAACAACTCCACTTATTTATTGAGATTAAAAGTCCTCACATATCCCAAAAGATTTTATTGAATCATTTAAAATCGTTAACTCCATGCGAGGATTATCACTTGTTGAGCCTGGATGAGACACTATTTGAAACCTTCACTCAATTTCCGAAGGACGCTTTATTATTGGTCCCTCTTCATAATAATGTGGAGTATTTTTGTAAGCTCAGCCTGGAAAAATCTTATGGTGGGGTACTTGGCCATTATCTTTTACTGCGTGATCGTTACATCAAAACACTTAAAGCAGCCAAGCAAATGGTCGGCGTGGGTTTTATTGACTCAAAATACAGCTTATACCGAGAATTAAATCGAGAGGTAAATTTTTTATTTACTAATAAAGCGGCTGCAACACGTGCTTATTTACAAGAATTGCTATAAGGTCATCATGCCGTAAGCTGTACAAGGATTGAATCAAACAAGAATTTGATTCAATCCTTGATATCTCTTTATCCCTATACGGGTGCTATCATTTTTTCCGGCTTAACATAAGCTGTAAATTGCTCTGCTGTTAAAAACCCAAGCTTCACAGCTGCTTCTTGCAGGGAAATATCTTCCTGATGGGCTGTTTTAGCAATTTTTGCTGCCTTATCGTAACCAATATGCTGATTTAACGCAGTAACCAACATTAACGAATGATGCAAATAATAATCAATCTTCGCCTTATTAGCTTGCAATCCTTCAACGCAAAAAGATTGAAATGAATGACAAGCATCGCTAAGAATATTAAGAGAATGCATCACATTGAAAATAATCACCGGCTTAAATACATTCAACTCAAAATTCCCTTGACTTGCTGCCATCGCTACTGCCATGTCATTGCCAATAACTTGAACACAAACCATGGTCATGGCTTCGGCCTGCGTTGGATTAACTTTGCCAGGCATAATGGATGAACCGGGTTCATTTTCAGGCAAATGCAATTCGCCTATTCCACAGCGGGGACCAGAACCAAGCCAGCGCACGTCATTTGCAATTTTCATTAAGGCACAGGCCAACATTTTCAACGTTCCATGAGCCGCCACCAACGCCTCATGAGAAGCAAGCGCTGCAAATTTGTTAGATGCGGAAACAAAAGGAAGCTTGGTTAGAGACGCAATATGAGACGCCGCCTTTTCAGCGAATTGCGGATGAGTATTCAGACCAGTTCCAACGGCAGTTCCTCCTAATGCCAACTCATATAATTGTGGTAAAACAAGTTCTATGTGCTGAATACAGCCATCCAGTTGCGCAACATACCCTGAAAACTCCTGACCAAGCGTCAAAGGCACCGCATCCTGTAAATGCGTTCGCCCTATTTTAACAATGTCTTTGAATGCTTCCATTTTTCGAGCCAACCCATCACGTAAACGATAGATGGCTGGCAGTAATTTTTGATTAAACGCCATTGCGGCAGCAATATGCATGGCGGTAGGAAATGTATCATTAGAAGACTGCGACATATTAACGTGATCATTAGGATGTATGGGTGTTTTGCTTCCTAATAGACCACCGGCAATCTCAATTGCACGATTAGAAATGACTTCGTTGACATTCATATTGGATTGAGTACCGCTTCCTGTCTGCCAGACGCGCAACGGAAAATGCTCATCCAACTTACCTTCGCTAACTTCTTCAGCGGCTTGGGTAATAAGCTTGGCTTTATCTTCCGATAATTTCCCCAATTCAAGATTCGTCAAGGCAGCTGCTTTTTTCAGAATGCCAAAAGCATGCATGACTTCCTGGGGCATGATATCACCGCCAATATTAAAATGATGCAGGGAACGTTCTGTTTGGGCTCCCCAATATTTATCTGCTGGGACTAAAATTTCACCCATACTGTCCACTTCTATGCGTGTATTACTCATATTTTTTCATTCTCATAGGCCATAAAATCACAAATTTTAACACAAAGTTTAAAAAGCAATGCATTTTAATATTATCAACTATCCAAGTACTGCTTAATTGGTTCCATGTTCAGGTACAATGGCAAGAGATTGCTGGTTAAGAAAAATAAATAAAGATTTCATGCATAGAGGAGTCGTATGACTATTGCTTTAGTATGGTTTCGCCAAGATTTAAGGTTAACCGAAAATCCGGCGTTTATCGAAGCATGCTCTCATCCGTTCGTGATCCCATTATATATTTATGATGAGAACCATAGCGTATTAGGAGAAGCGCAAGCTTGGTGGCTTCACCATAGCCTTATTGCATTAAATAACTCGCTAAATAAAGAAGGATTAAGCCTTGTACTGCGTAAAGGCAACCCATTAGAAATTATTTTAGACTTAATCAGGAAATTACCTGTGGAATCGGTGTATTGGAACCGTTGCTATGAACCGCTTGCTATCACGCGTGATAAAAAAGTGAAAGCCGCTTTATTGGAAAAAGGAATTAAAGTTCACAGCTCAAATGGGAGCTTGCTTCACGAGCCTTGGACCATCCGAAATGAAAACGGTGATTTTTTTAAAGTATTCACTCATTACTGGAAACGATGCAGGCAAATTCTTGATATCCAGCCCTCTCTAGCTTTAACTAATCGCCCGAATGGAATCAAGATTCAAAGCGATGAGCTTCAGGAATGGAAATTATTATCCCCCCTTTGCTGGACTGCACGCTTTCCTGAATTTTGGACCCCGGGAGAAGAAGGCGCACAAAAAAAGCTTAACGAATTTATTGATAGCCATCTGAATGGGTATAAAAAAAATCGGGATTTCCCCGCAAAAAACGCGACATCACGTTTATCACCTCA
Source organism: Legionella oakridgensis ATCC 33761 = DSM 21215 (assembly GCF_000512355.1). Lineage (NCBI taxonomy): Bacteria > Pseudomonadati > Pseudomonadota > Gammaproteobacteria > Legionellales > Legionellaceae > Legionella > Legionella oakridgensis. The sequence goes on from NZ_CP004006.1 coordinate 2,588,359, forward strand.
TGTGCATTTTGGTGAAATCAGTCCCTGGACAATCTTAAAAGCCATTGAGCAGGCAAAACAAGACCCTAATTGTGATTTGGTCTCGGTGGAACACTTTTTATCCGAGTTGGGATGGAGAGAATTTTCAGTTTATTTACTCTATCATTTCCCCTCGCTTCCCTATGAGAATTTCAGGAAAAAATTTGATGTATTCCCCTGGCAAAATAATGAGGAATATCTGACTCTCTGGCAAAAAGGCATGACCGGTTATCCCATCATTGATGCTGGCATGAGGGAATTACGGGCAACAGGCTATATGCATAACCGTGTACGTATGATCACCGCATCCTTTCTTACCAAGGATTTACTGATTCATTGGCGCTTGGGGGCGGATTGGTTTTTAAATACCTTGGTGGACGCAGACTTGGCAAATAACAGTGCCAGCTGGCAATGGGTCGCTGGATGTGGGGTCGATGCAGCGCCTTATTTTCGTATTTTCAACCCAGTATTACAAAGTCAAACATTTGATCCAGATGGCGCATACATTCGTCAATGGCTACCTGAGCTTTCCAGTTTAAAAGGTCACGCGGTACATGCTCCCTGGGAAGGGGTTGATTCTAGTCACCTTTATTTCAGTAAAAAATATCCCAAACCTATCATTAATCACCATGCCGCAAGAATCAGGGCACTCAATTACTACAAATCATTACAAAGGAAGAAGCCCCTATGAATCCCTCTTTTTTTATTTTTGGTTTTGGTTATACAGCAAATATTTTGGCGAAAAAATTAACTCAGCTAGGATTGAGAACGGTTGGAACAACGCGTCAGCAAAGAAAAAAACCACGGATGATTCCTCCGCAATCAAACTTATTGATTTTGAAACTCCTGAGATAGAACACTATCTCAGTCAGTCCACCCATCTTTTAGTTAGTATCCCACCTTTAACCGGTGCGGGTGATTCGGTTTTATTAAAATACGCTGATTTGATTAAACGGCATGCGTTTCATATTGAATGGCTAGGGTACTTTTCTTCTACAAGCGTTTATGGCGACCACCAGGGAAACTGGGTCGATGAAACAAGTGCTTGTAAACCACACAGCTTATCTGGAATTTTACGTTTAAAAACAGAGCAAGCCTGGCTTTCTTATGCGAAGGCAAACCAACTTCCACTACACATTTTTAGGTTGGCGGGTATTTATGGGCCAGAAAGAAATATTCTTGAACGCATTCATTTAGGAAAACAATACAGTATCTTCAAAGAGGGACAGGTATTTTCCCGAATACATGTTGATGATATTGTGTCCGTACTTCTTGCCTCAATACAAGCCATTCATCCCTTATCGATATATAACATCGCCGACGATGAGCCTGAAGCATCGCATGTGATTGATGCTTATGCTGCTTTTTTGCTTCAGCGTTCGCCATTACCTTTAGTGCCGTTTGAGAAAGCTTCTTTATCAGCAATGGAATTGGAATTTTATTCAAATAATCGTCGAGTATCCAATTTAAAAATAAAAAATGAGCTTAATATTGCTTTGCAATACCCGTCATTTCGTGAGGGGTTAACTCAACTATGGAAAGAAAAAGAAAACAAGCAGCGCCGGGAAATGAGAGAATAATAACATCCATAATACTTTGATTTATTCATTACCCTAAAACGTGTGATTCTTGTTATAATGTCCGCAACATATTGTTAATTTTTAGCACAGTAAATTGAGAAAGACACGCATTTACCAAGCGGGCCATTATAGCCCCGGCCAAATTCTTGAACTCGCGCCAGGAGCAAGCCAGCACGTCGGAACTGTATTGCGCATGCACCCTGGAGAAAAACTTATTCTTTTTTCAGGTAATAATTGCGAATATTCGGCAACTATTTCTGCGATTCATAAAAAAAAAGTCACTGTTATCATTGATGCAGTCGAGGAAATCAATCGAGAATCTCCACGTCTTATACATCTTGCACAAGCCGTCTCCAAAGGCGAACGCATGGAATTAGTAATTCAGAAAGCAGTAGAACTTGGCGTCACCAGCATCACCCCATTATTCACAGAACGCTCCATAGTCCGCTTGGATGCCGACCGCTTGGCAAAAAAGCATGCACAGTGGCAAGCTATCGCTATTGCTGCTTGCGAACAATCTGGAAGAAATATAATCCCATCTATTGGGCAGGCCTGTTTCCTTAATGATTATCTTCAGCAAAGCCAGGCAACATTAAAACTGGTCTTGTATCCTCATGCCAACATCACCTGGAGAGATTATACGTTTGCAGGCGATATTGCGTTGCTGATCGGCCCAGAAGGCGGTCTAACCAAGGAAGAAATTTTTAAAGCCCAAACCATGCAATTCAAACCATTGAGCTTAGGTCCAAGAATTTTACGTACCGAAACAGCAGCAATTACCGCACTTAGCGTGTTGCAAGCTGTAAGCGGTGATCTATAATGACAATTAATTTAATCAAAAGAGGCGTATTCATGAGCGAACATATTAAAACAATAACCGATGACAGCTTTGAACAGGATGTTCTAAATGCAGGCAAGCCTGTGCTTGTTGATTTTTGGGCCGAATGGTGTGGGCCTTGCCGTGCACTCACCCCTATTTTGGAAGAAGTAGCTGCTAACAACAGCGACAAAATCACGTTTGCCAAAATTAATATTGATGAAAACCCACAAGCTCCTTCCAAGTATGGGGTAATGAGCATTCCTACACTCATTTTGTTTAAAAATGGGCAAGTTGAAGCCGTTAAAATGGGATTACTTTCCAAATCACAATTGAGTGCGTTTGTAGACAGTAATGTCTAGATTTTATTGCACCAACGCAATATTCAAGATAAAGCAATTTTATCTTGAATATTGCAGTATTATTAGCACACGCTTTCGAAAGTTTCGAATTAGCCTGTCTCTTGAATAAAACAAAAAATAAAAATAATGGATTTCATGGAATTCTTATGATAAGCTAAAAAAACTGAGGCATATTTATCTTGAACCAGCAAAAAGTTTAAGAAATGCCATTGGGCAGCAGTTTCCCTAGCTGTCCTTCCCGTGAAAACTATCCTGGATATTCATTTCATTTAACTAACACATCAAGTGAGAAGTATGAATTTTAGTGAACTTAAGCAGTTACCTATCGCTGATCTCGTCAATATCGCCCAAGAAATGGGAGTTGAAAACACCTCTCGCATGCGTAAGCAAGACATTATTTTCGCCATCCTCAAAGCCCACGCGCTAAAAGGGGAAGATATTCATGGTGATGGCGTTGTTGAAGTACTGGCTGACGGTTTTGGGTTCTTGCGTTCTTCAGATGGTTCTTATCTGGCTGGACCAGATGATATTTACGTTTCTCCAAGCCAAATTCGACGATTTGGTTTACGCACTGGAGATACCGTCTCTGGGAAAATTCGTCCACCTAAAGATAATGAACGTTACTTTGCATTATTGAAGGTCGATCAAATTAATTACGAAACCCCAGATAGCGCCAAACGTAAAATTTTATTTGAGAACCTGACCCCTTTATTTGCTTCCGAACGGTTAGTCATGGAGCAGGGCAATGGCAGTACTGAAGATTTGACCGCTCGTGTTGTTGACTTATGTGCACCATTTGGCCGCGGCCAGCGTGGCTTGATTGTCTCGCCGCCTAAGGCTGGAAAAACATTGATGCTGCAAAATATTGCTCATTCAATTGAAAAAAACTACCCAGACTGTTATCTCATTGTTTTATTGATTGATGAACGTCCAGAAGAAGTGACTGAAATGCAGCGCTCTGTTAAGGGTGAAGTGGTTGCAAGTACATTTGATGAACCAGCCAATCGTCATGTGCAAGTAGCCGAGATGGTCATTGAAAAAGCCAAACGCCTGGTTGAGCATAAACGCGATGTCGTCATATTACTGGATTCCATTACTCGATTAGCACGAGCATACAATACAGTCGTTCCCTCCTCTGGCAAAGTATTGACTGGCGGTGTAGATGCCAATGCCCTGCAACGTCCCAAGCGTTTATATGGTGCGGCACGAAATATTGAAGAAGGCGGCAGCCTGACCATTATTGCTACTGCTTTGGTTGATACGGGCTCAAAAATGGATGAAGTTATTTATGAGGAATTCAAAGGCACCGGTAACATGGAGATCCATTTAAGTCGTAATATTGCTGAACGCCGTGTATTTCCTGCTATTAATATCAATCGCTCAGGCACCCGCCGGGAAGATTTGCTTCTCACACCGGAAGAATTGCATCGTACTTGGATATTACGCAAAATTCTGCAATCCATGGATGAATGCGACGCCATTGAGTTTTTACTTGAACGAATGAAAAATCATAAAACCAATGCGGAGTTTTTTGAGGCCATGAAGCGGCAGGAATAACCTGGCATGAAATACGGAGATCTTCGCGACTTTCTCGCGCAATTGGAACACCGTGGATTGCTGCAGCAAATCGATTATCCAGTATCGCCTTATCTGGAAATGACTGCCATAAGCGATAAAGTGCTGCGCCGCGGTGGCCCCGCCTTGCTGTTTACAAACCCTAAAGATCAAAAAATCCCCGTACTCACCAATTTATTTGGAACCGTAGAACGTGTTGCCTTGGGAATGGGAGAAGAAACCATTGGTGCTTTGCGAGAAATTGGTCGATTGCTTGCCGCGCTAAAAGAACCGGAACCTCCGAAAGGATTTAAGGATGCATTTAGCAAATTGCCTTTGCTTAAACAAGCATTCAACATGGCGCCTAAATACGTTCAAAAAGCAAGTTGTCAGACGCATGTCTGGGAGAGGGAAGACGTTGACTTAACAACCCTGCCAATCCAAACATGCTGGCCAGGTGACGCGGCACCGCTTATCACTTGGGGGCTTGTCACCACCAAAGGCCCCAAGCAATCTCGTGAAAATATTGGTATCTACCGTCAACAAGTAATCAATAAAAACCAACTCATCATGCGTTGGCTCTCGCATCGCGGAGGAGCTTTGGATTATCAAGACTGGCAAGCAACCTACCCCGGCGAGCGCTTTCCAATTGCAGTAACCCTTGGAGCCGATCCAGCCACACTATTGGCCGCCGTTACTCCAGTTCCTGATACTTTATCAGAATACGCCTTTGCCGGATTATTGCGAGGCCAACGCACTCAGCTTGTCCGCTGCATTGGTCATGAGTTGCATGTACCAGCCAGTGCTGAAATCATTTTGGAAGGCTATCTTGAACCAGGTTCAGAAGCACCGGAAGGTCCTTTTGGGGATCATACTGGTTATTATAATGAAATAGAGTCCTTTCCTATCTTCACCGTTGAACGCATCACCCATCGGGATGAGCCTATTTATCACAGTACCTACACAGGCCGTCCACCCGATGAACCCGCTATCCTTGGGCTTGCTTTGAATGAAGTTTTTATTCCTTTATTGCAAAAGCAATTTCCTGAAATTGTTGATTTCTATCTTCCTCCAGAAGGTTGTTCTTATCGTCTGGCCATCGTCACTATTAAAAAACAATACCCAGGACATGCTAAACGCATTATGATGGCAGTATGGTCTTTTTTAAGACAATTTATGTATACTAAATTTGTTATTGTCTGCGACGACGATATTGATGCCCGCAATTGGCAAGACGTCGTTTGGGCAATCACCACACGCATGGATCCTAAACGAGATACCGTCATGGTTGATCATACCCCAATCGACTACTTGGACTTTGCGTCGCCAATCAGTGGATTAGGTTCCAAGATGGGCATGGATGCGACCAACAAGTGGACTGGCGAAACTCAACGTGAATGGGGAAAAACCATTGTTATGGATGCTGAGATCCTGAAGCGTGTGCAAGAATATTGGCCGAAATTAGGGTTAGGGGATGAGTGATAAATTAATCCATGCACGGGTGGAGCGCATCTCCCCACTGACAAACAGCATTTTGCAACTTATTCTTGCTCCCGATCATTATATCGATTATCAAGCTGGCCAATATCTGCAAATAATTATGGAGAAAGAAGTATTCAGTTATTCAATAGCAAATGCCCCTTTGGGTTCACACAAATATGAATTGCATATTCGCCACAGTCATGAAAACCCCTATAATCAAGCGTTGTTGGCAGATATTAGAAAACGTGGAGAAGTAACCATTCGGGTACCTCTAGGTGAATGCCATATAAACCGCCTTTACCCTGAAAAGCCTATTTTATTTATTGCTGGCGGCACAGGATTTGCGCCAATTAAAGCCATGATAGAACATTTATTGGCCACAGATACAACACGTTTTTTTGAATTATATTGGGGTGCGCGCTCCCAAAGTGATTTATACATGGATGAAAAGGTAAATCATTGGCAAGCACACGTAAGTCATTTCCAGTATTTTTCTCTTTTGTCAGCGCCAAAAAAGGAATCTCTTGCCTCTCTGATTCTTAAACGCCATACACAAGATTTAAATGATTGGCAAATTGTAATCAGCGGTCCTTTTGATATGGTATACAATACTCGAGATTTACTGGTTGCCGAAGGCGCTTTGCCCGAAAATTTATTTTCAGACGCATTCAGCTTTGAAACAAAAAATGGCTAACTTTAAATTAGCAACGCATTGGAGAAGGCATGGAAACTTTATACCAGCTATTGGGGTTAATGGCTGCAGGACTTATTGTTTGGATATTGTACCGCACTATTAAAGGACAGCCAGAGCAATTCAGCCGTGAAAATCTGGGAAAGAGTTTTTCAAGTATGGGCATACTGGCATTACTCTTAATTGGTTTTGTCGCTCTGCTGATATTGTTTCTAAGAACCACTTAACTTCCATAGGATTTATGAAATCCCAAAATCAAGGCAAATTTCTTTTTAACACAAAGATTGCGTGTTTTTCATAAGTCCTGTTCCAGTCTAATGGCTCCTAGAATTACTATGATAATGACCATGGCGTACCACCAAATAATCCTCAATATTGGGATTATTTATCTCTTCTTCGCTGTTGTCAGGTAATAAAAGGCATTCTTCTACGTAAGTTATTTGACTACTTTCATCCACCAATAATCGATACCATGGATTTTTACAGGCAAAATCGCGCTTGCATGCCTGAGGATTATAACGACCTGACGCCTGAAATAATGGATCGATGTCAACAACAACAGCACGATAACCCTGACGTTTATGAATAACCAGATCACCAATATTAAATTTTGCCATCTTATTCATTGGCTGCTCCTGTTTTTCCAACTAGCAGTGATGATTTTCAAACCAGTGTGTTAATTTTATTATCGACCATATCAACAAAATCTTGAATTTATTTACAGCAAAACGATAAATAATTTTTCATAAATGTTGAACACTGCTGGAGTTCAAAGACTGACGTGAGCTTTAAAGGAAACATCAACGCTAATAAAAGCCATAAAGCAGGAAAAATATATTAACCTTTGCCCAAACTCGTTCATGAGGATTCAAGCGCCACATCGACAAAGCAATGCACCTCTTCAGTAGCGTTTGGAAAAAGGTCTTAGTCAAAGCGGGAAACGGGACGATGGCAGTATGGCACTTTGCCATGTTTGCCATAATAATCTTGGTGGTATTCTTCTGCCGGCCAAAATGGCTGAACTGCAAGCAACCGGGTAGCAACATCGTAACCTTTTCTTCTTAACTGCAGGATTAAATCTTCAGCTTGCTCACGTTGCTTCTGATTATAATAAAATATTGCACTCTGATATTGCTGCCCAAGATCAGGACCTTGTCCTGTACGTTGGGTTGGGTCATGAATTTCAAAAAAGCGTCGAAGTATCTTGCTGTAGTTGGTCATTGAGGAATCAAAAAGCACACGTACGACTTCGTAATGCCCTGTGTTTCCCTGACAAACTTGATCATAAGTCGGCTCAGGCACCATTCCCCCGGAATAACCGACTTCGACTTTAAGAACACCCGGTGTTTGGCGTAGAAAAAAATCAACGCCCCAAAAACAGCCACCGGCTAAAATAGCTTCTTCACTGTCTAATACTGTTGCGTCAGTCACAAAATCAATAGAAGCAGAATTCACACAATAACGACGATTTTTTGCAGTTAAATATTCACCAGTAAATACATGACCCAAATGCCCGTGACAACGATTACAAAGGATTTCAATGCGTTTTCCATCGCTGTCTGGAATTTCTTTAACCGCCTGCGAAATTTCAGCATCAAAACTTGGCCAGCCACAGCCGCTGCTAAACTGACTGTCAGCACGAAACAATGCTAACCCACATCGGCGACATAAATAGCTACCAGACGAACGTACCGTATTGTAAGCCCCCGTATGAGGGCACTCAGTTGCTTTATCACAAATGATACGACGGGCAGCCGGTATCAGGCTGCCCGTTTTATCAAGATATCTCGCGCTAAAAGCCATTAATTTGCTCGCTGACAAATACTATCGGCTAAATAGCCAATTGCTCCGGCATAATAAATGGAATTATTATAACGCAGGATCATTTTATAATTTGGGTAAGCAAGAAATACAGGACCACCATAAGGTTGAACGATACTGGCTTCCAAATTCTGATACGGTAACGGTTTTCCATCTTCGGTACGTATTCCCATAGCATTCCATTCACTGACCGGTTTGACGATGGATTTGCCTTCCAGTTTTTCATCAAAATTTGCCGGTAATTTCACATAAATTGCCCATGGCTCCCCGCTTTGCCAGCCATTCTGTTTCATATAATTGGCAATGGAGGCAAACACATCAGGTTTTGAATCCCATATATCTTTACGGCCATCACCATCATAATCAACCGCGTATTTTACCCAACTAGAAGGCAAAAATTGAGGTTGACCTGATGCCCCAGCCCATTCGCCTTTAAACCGGTTAAGAGGCACATGGCCATCATTAACGATATGTAACGCATAAAACAATTGCTGCCGGAAAAAATCTCGGCGGTTTGAATCATAGGCAAGCGTGGCCAGAGATTTAATAACTGGAAAATTTCCCATGTAATTACCATAACTCGTTTCCATACCCCAGAAAGACATGATAAAACAAGGATCAACGCCATATTGACGAGCTATCTCGTCAACCAGTGCCTTATGTTTTTTATATTCTTTACGTCCAATAACAATACGGTAGTTATCAACGCGCGAATTGCGGTATTTAAGATAGGTTAAGCGATGCTCTGGCTGCGAACGTGCCAAGCTTTTTACCTGTCGACTAGGTTCATGGATATCTGCGAATGCTTCATCAAATAAAGCAGGGGAAATACCTTGATTCAAGGCTTCCTGACGCACCTCGGCTACCCAAAGATTCCAACTTTGCTGATTCGCAAACACCAATGGAGCAAGCAATGCTCCGGTCCAAATCGATAAAATACGCCCCCATTTTCTCATTACGATGCCCTCTTGTTTTGTTTTTGGCTTCACGGTAGACAATAAATTGCCTTGGCGAAGTCAATCATCTCTTTTTTCGTAAACCAGTCACAGCCTCAATCCAATACATTGAATGTTCAGCATAGCATAAAAACCATTTAACCATGGCATCGGCCACAATGGTTGAAACTTTAGCACAGGACTGTAATTATAAATGAAATAACAGAGGAATCATTAAGATCATTTGCCATGAAGCTTTTTAAGACCCCCTCCATCAATGCTTTCTACCGGACAGCAATTGCTACTGTCAGTATATTTTTCCTCATCTTATATATTCTTGTTTTATATGCTACCTATAATCAAAGATTGATTATTCAAAGTGAGCGTCATCGCTATGAATCGCTACTCACCGTTTTTAGCTTGATACAAAATGCCGATGAATTAACAAAAATGGCCCGACTATATGCTGTGACAGGCAACAGTAAATACAAAAAATATTTTTATGATATCCTGGCCATCCAGGATGGCAGGCTGGCCCAACCTAAAAATTATTCCTTCTTTTATTGGGATTACGTATTAAGTGGAATGCAATTCTACCATCCCTCAGGAGAACTAATCAGCGTCTCTTCCCGTATTAAGCAATTGAATTTCAGCCAATATGAAATCTATCTTCTGCAACAAGCTGAAAAACGCATTAATGAATTAATTCAACTCGCCGAAAAAGCGTTTAATTTTATGGTGAATACGCATCGAAAACCCTGGGAACCCATAAAATCTCAAGAAGAAAGAAATCTGGAAATGGCACGCAATCTTTTATATGGTGACGACTTTCTAAAAACCAAAGCCAGCATTTTACAACCTCTAGAAAGCTTTCAAACTGCCGTAGATATTCGCACTGCTCACGATTTCGCAACCTTACATGCAAGGCAGCAGAATATTTTATATATTTTTCAAATCATCATTTTATTTGCTCTACTTCTTTGTGTGCTTGCCTATCGCTATACCAGCCGCCGTATTGTTCACCCCATTAGAGAATTACATATGCAAGCTGAAAAAGTTGCCGATGGCGATTACAGCGTTCGGAATAATATTCACGCTCAAAATGAATTAGAAACGCTGGGGTACACATTAAATAAAATGTGCGGATTTATTGAAAAAGACATCAGCGAACAAAAAAACCTGGCTGAATTACTGCAGCAAAGTGAAGAGCGATTTCGAAATGCCATTGAATATGCGCCTATAGGCATGGCGATTAAAACGCTAAATGGAGTTTTATTGCAAGGCAATCGAGCATTATGTGAAGCGCTTGGTTATGACCAAAACACAATCAACAAACTAACCAATAAAGACATCATTCATCCGGAAGATTTGGCCAAAGAGGAAGCCTTGGAGCAACAGCTTATCCATGGCGAAATCAAAATGTATCAACATGAAAGCCGTTATATTCATAAGGATGGACACGTCGTCTGGGTATTACTCAGTGCCTCGTTAATACGCGATGGTCAGGGTAATCCATTGAACATCGTTTCTCAAATTCACGACATCACCCCCCGCAAACGTGATGAAAAAACCATGGCGGCACTGAATGAACGCATGTCAGCAACACTCGTTGAGCTTCGACAACGCGAACATGAGAATATGTTGCTCAATAAAATGAATGAATTACTACTGACATGCCAAGATGCAGAAGAAGCCTATTCTATTATTTACCTTACAGCAAAAGAATTATTTCCCTCATTAAATGGCGGCTTATCCATCTATAATAAAGCACAAGACCGATTGGAAACGGTGCGGCAATGGGGAGATCATCGAATCTTACAGTCAGAATTCCTACCTAAAGATTGTTGGGCATTACGAAATGGAAATATATATTTTGTTGATAACATGGAAAACTCTATTATTTGCCAACATTATATCAGCACTCCAACTGGCGGCTATATTGATTTACCCCTTCTCGTACGCGGCGAAACCATTGGTCTTTTAGGTTTACATTATTCCCAGGACAAAAAAAGCATCAGTCCCAAACAACAACAGCTGGCAATCACTTTCAGTGAAAACATCAAACTGGCCTTGGCTAACATTTATTTGCGGGAAGCGTTGCGTTTTCAGGCCATACGTGACGTTTTAACCGGGTTATTCAACCGTCGCTATCTGGACGAGACTTTGCCGCGTGAACTGGAACAAATGAAACGTCATCATAGTCTGTTATCCATTGCGATGATAGATATTGATGGTTTCAAAAAATTCAATGATGAATATGGTCATGAAGCAGGCGACGAGGCACTGAAATTCGTAGGCAATCAACTGCAACAAGCCATCAGGGCAGGGGATATTGCATGCCGTTTAGGAGGGGATGAATTCATAATCATCCTCATTAATGCCCGTTTAAATGATGCCCAACAACGAATAGAACAAATATGTGAACAAGTTAAAAACAATCATTTACATTCCCAAGGCCATCTCTTGCCACAAATAACCTTATCGGCGGGTATTGCCGAAGCTCCCCTTCATGGAGATAAGACAGAAGACTTAATGAGTGCGGCGGATGAAGCCTTGTATGCCGCAAAAAAATCAGGCAGAGACACCGTTAAAATATATCAGCCGTAATTTTCCAAAACCCTCTTATAACGACGAAAAGCGATCTCAAAAAGGAAATATTTTTTAACTTGTCCTATTTATTATAAAATAAATTGTTTATAGTTAATCATAGTTATGATTTCATGATTCATTGAGACATAGAATGATTAAAAAATATCTCTATTTAATTATTACCGGTCTCTTATTTGGTTCTCAATTTCTTATCACGCTCCAAGCCATGCAAGGTTATACCGCATTAGATGTTGCCCTAATGCGAGTGTTATTTGGATTCATAATGGTAGCAAGTCTGGTTCCGTTATTTTCATCTTCTGAAAAGTCAGTCAAAATCAAATGGTATCATTATGCTCTTATTGGTTTTTTTGAAGGAACATTCCCCTGTGTTTTAGTTCCCTGGGGCCAACAGCAGATTGATACAGGAATAGCAGCGGTCATTATTAGCACGATGCCTATCTTCGCCATGATTTTTGGTCCTTTTCTGATTAAAGAAGAACGCTTTAGTTTATTTAATATAATAAGTATTCTTATCGGGTTCATTGGCGTTTATGTCTTAATACACCCAGGGGGGAATGGTGCTGGTTTTTTTTCCAAAATTATTCCGGAATTGGCAATCTTAACTGCAAGCGCAAGTTGGGCCTTAAGTTTGGTTTTAATCAAAAAATTGCCAGAAATGTCGCCTTTTATTTTAACCAGAAATATTTTGCTTGCTGCAACAATTGAAATCGGGCTCATTTGGATATTATTCGGTGATCCAATGAACTTTGAAATCAAAACAATTCCACTCATGTACGGCATTTTGTTAGGCGTGTTGAATTCAGGAATTGTTTATATTTTCTATGTCTTATTAATTCGAGCAGCTGGCGTAAATTTTGCAGCTTTCTCTAATTATCTAGTTCCTGTGGTCGGGGGAATATTAGGCATTGCTTTTTTACATGAAACTTATGAAACCTATGAACTTATCGGCTTTTTAATCATTATGATTGGCCTTTTGATGAACACCGTTCGTGACTTGTATTTGTACAAAAATAAAGGATAGCCCCAGTTTATTTATAAAATAAGGAGATTTAAATGAAAAAAATTTCAATCTTATGTGGTGTGTTATTAGGCATAACTACACATGTAGCTTTCGCAGATGCGACTGATATTTCCGGAAAATATTCTTGCAATGGTAAAGCATCCATCAATGGAAAAAAATTCAAGGGGGAGATGGATATTCAAAAAAGCTCTGATAAAACCACTTATAATACAACGTTTACTTGGTCTGACGGTGAAAAAGATATTGGAAGTATGAAAACCACCGCAAAAGCGAATGTTTTTATTCAGCAATGGAATTCAGAAAAAGAGCCTTTTGTTACTGGATTATCACGCTGGACGAAAACAAAGGAAGGATTTATAGTAAAATTCTTTTCAGTCAATCAAACAACCGGCGATATTATGAAAGGTAATGTAACATGTAAGTTTTCTAAATCTACTTCTAACAACTCAACGTCAGACTAAACTCCACAATTTTCCTCTTTTTTCATGCATTCCTTTCTCGAAAAAGCCATTTTGCATTAACTAAACCTATTAGTTGGGCCAGCAAGACCCAACACTTTTATCAAGCAAAATGGCTCAACATGATTGTAGGTAGTACAATTAAAACCATGATGTTTTTTATATAAACCACCGGGAGAGATTAATCTGCAATAGGAGGTCTTACCCGTCTTACAGCGCTGCTCGTAAAGATACCATTGGTTCCAAAAGAGCAGCACGGCGGGCGGGATAAAAACCAAAAAATACCCCAGTGGCTACTGACACAGCGAAACCCGCCAATGGCGGTAATAAATACACCGTAAAAGACCAATGATTAAAACAGGCAACCACCCACGTAAATGCCAAACCAAGAATAACCCCAAGAAAACCACCTAATAGAGACAATAAAATCGACTCTACCAAAAAAGCGTTTGAATTTCCTTATTTTTTGCCCCAACTGCCTTACGAATTCCAATTTCTTTTTACGTTCACTAACGGATACCAGCATAACGTTCATTACCCCAATTCCACCCACCAATAGTGAAATGCCACCTATGACGGCAAGCAACATGGTAAAAATGCGGCCTTGAGTTTCCATGCTGGCGACGATTTGTTTGGCACTGCGTATGAAAACATTCAATGAGGGCGCTTGCCGCTCAATGATTTGTTTCAGTTGTTCGATCACCTCATCAATATTACTATCGGTTTTTAACAGCAATACCGCATTATTGATTTTAATGTCTTTATTGACCAACGCCATACCAGCCAGAGGAATAATGACGGCCCGATTCACATCCTCATTGAAAAATCCATTTTCTTGCCAAGGCTTTGCCACTCCAATAATCGTGTACAATGCCTGTCCAATACGCAGCTGTTTACCGATAGGCTCCGTCAAACCAGCCGCTGTTAACTGTGTTGCCAATTCATTGCCAATGACGCAATAATGTTCAAAGGAATCTACAAATGAAACAAAATTTCCTTTGGCCAGACGAATATGAACAATATCTGCCAGCGATTCATCTGCGCCAATCACCGCCCCATTAACCATGTTCCCCTGGAAACTCATCATTTGATAAGTGGTACCATAAGGGGCAATTTTTAAAACAGGGGGAAGCATGTCCGGCAATTGTCGCCATAGCTCGATTGGAATATTATCTTGCCCGCTTTGATTCTGGCTTGGAGTCTTTTGATAAACAGAAATTGACAGCAGATCAGTGCCTAATGCTTTAAACTGTGCCAAGGCTTTTTCTGTAGCCAATTGACCACAGCTAATTAAAGCAACCACGGAGGCCGTACCAACCAATATACCCAGTACGGCAAGAAAAGATCTTAATTTTGCCGCCAGGATATTTACCAGCGCTTGCCGACAATGACTATTAAGCGCCACCGCTTAGCCTCCCGTTTCTGCAACGATTTGGCCGTCAGCCAAAGTGATTCGTCGCGAACAAAGCGCTGCAACCTGCTCGTCATGAGTCACCAAAATAATAGTACGTCCTTCACCATGCAAAGCTAAAAATAATTTCATGATTTCTTTTCCGGTGTTGGAATCCAATGCACCAGTCGGCTCGTCCGCCAGAATTACTTGCGGTTCGCCAACCAAAGCACGGGCAATTGCTATCCGTTGCTGCTGACCACCAGACAATTGCGATGGATGATGTTCGGCAAAAGACTCCATACCAACACGCTGCAAAGCCGCCTTTACTATCCGCTTCATGTCGGTCGATGAAACTGAACGATACGTCAAGGGCAACCCGACATTTTGCATAGCATTAAAACGTGGCAACAAATTAAATTGCTGAAATACAAAACCAATGCTCTGATTACGTAAAACAGCCAATTCATCCTGACTTAAGCCTGCAATATTTCGGCCCTGCAAAACATATTGCCCTTCGTCCGCCTTATCCAACAAACCAATGATATTCATTAAAGTCGATTTACCTGAACCAGAGGCACCAACGACGGCCAGCATATCACCTTGTTTTACTGTCAATGAAACCTGCTTTAAAACCGTGCTTTCGTGATGACCTATCTGATATTTTTTTACAATGCCGGTTAATGAGATAAGTGACATACATACACCTTAATCATAAATCACAACATCCCCTGATTTTAACCCCGAATCAATCACCACTTTATCCACTAAAGCGCTGCCGGTCGTTACCTCTTGTATCCGATGAGTACCATTTTTTTCTAGTACTTGCACAATGCTTTTACCAGCTTTTAATTTTACGGCAGCGATGGGTATCATTAATTTATCCGCACTATCCACCGATAATTCGATGGAAGCGCTCATGCCCACTTTTACCCAGGCTTGTTGTTGCAACGTCAATCCCTTAACCTCTACGATCGCGGTAAACGACGGCAATGTGGCTGCACTGGTCGTTGAAGCTTGGGCATTCATTACAATTAATTTCCCCTGGAGTGCTTCTTTAGGAAAAGCCGTACTGCGGATAACAGCTGGCATTCCAGGTTTAACTTTATCAATATCCACCTCAGGAATATCAATTTCCACGCGAATTCCGCTCATATCACCAATGAGGGCAAGCACTTGTCCCGCTTTAACCGCCGTCCCTACCGTTAATCGTCCACTTTTATCTTCATTTGATTTTGGCGGATATAAAAGCACACCATCATCGGGTGATTTCAAATGAATCATATTATGTTTCGCGGTCAGCGCTAGTCGGACCTTATCAAATGCTGCAAAACTTAAAGAAGACAAATTCTGTCCACCATCATTATCCATCTTCTCCAGCATGTCTGATAATTTATGAGTCGCCTGCATTAATGAAACACGAGCATTATTAAGACTGGATTTTTCACTAAGATAATTGTTTTTGGAAAGCAAACCGGCTTGCCATAAATCTTCTGTTCCTACAAATTTAGCCTGTGCTATGGTGTAAGTATCCTTTGCCTTTAAATAATCCGTTAGTACTTCATTATATTGCTTTTGCAATTCAGGCGAGTTTAAGGTAAATACAACGTCATTTTTCTTAATACGTTGGCCATAATGATAATGCATGGTTTCTACAACCGCATCCATTGGGCTGGTCAGCGTATTTTCTTTTAATGGCTGCATGGTTCCGGTAAAATACAACGTTTTGTGGATATTTTCCGGTTTTACCTCATAAGTCTTGAGATTATTTTTAGCCATAGAAGTTTGTTCGCCACAGGCAGTAAGCAAACTTGAAAAAAATAAAAGAATAAACAGCCTGCCCATGGCTTTTGCCGTGTATTCCTTGAATTTTCTCTTTAAGTGATTGGTCATGTTCATCCGCAATATCTGAGTTTTATTTGCCATTGTTCAAGGGTGGTTCCCAATAGGCGCTGCAATGCTGATATTTGATTCAAATAGGCTATTTTTGCATTGATAAGGCCATTTTGAGCTTGTAATAACTGATTCTGGGTATTACTGACATCCAGCGAACTTGCTATCCCTGCTTGTTGCTTTTTCTTTTCCAAAGCATAAGATTGCGCTGCCAATTTAACTTGGCGTAGAGCCAGTTCATAACGTTTCGCCTGGCTTTGTATATTATTAATAGTGTTTTTAACACTCGTTATTAAGGCACGTTTGGCCGCAATTAAATTTAAACGATCTTTCTCCAGCCGAACTTTGGCAGAAATCAATTGATCACGCCGGCCAATATCATTAATGGGAATTGTTAAAGTCACTCCGGCTGATTCAATGGTATTGCGTCCATTGTAAATACCTAATAAACCACCATTACCATCCACATTATTCATGGTACCGGTTTGCACATTGGCATTTAAGTTTAATTGCCACAGCTGTTGATTTTTAGCCACTTTATAGGCTCTCTCGTCTGCACGCAATGCCATCTTTAGCGCCAAATACTGCGTATTCTGATTTAAGGCTATTTCAATCGATTCATTCACATCCGGTATAACAATCTTTCCTAAAGAAACATCGCTGGGAACAGCCAACTTCAGTGAAGGGTCAAGTCCTATGGTTTGCAGCAATTCCTGAGTCATGTTTATAAAATCATTCTCGGCTTGTTCTACCATCAAGTTTAAAGATTCAATCTGATAGGATTGTTGAATATTTGCCGTAGGTTCCAGCTGGCCTGCTTTTATTTTTTTTTCTATTAATTTCATACGTTTTTTTGGCTTCCTCTAATTGCCGCCGTTCGTTTTGCAAGCTATTACCGCTTAAAATCAATGCACGATAGCTGGTAATTACTTGAGTGACTTGATCCATCACTGCTTGTTGTAAATTTAATTTATTTAACCACTCATTGTCCTGTGCATCTAATAAGCCAGCTTCATTGGCCGCCTTACCAAAACCACGCAATAATGGTTGTGAAATGGAAAAATTAAGCAAAGGATTATAACCACCAATAGACGCAACATTATTGTCCATTTGCAACGACAAATCGGTGCCAAATTTGGTTTTTAAACCTATTTCAGGGGTAAATATGGAACTGTTTGTGGTTGTGCTGCCAATGCCACTGTAATGGCTTTTTTCGCTTTGCACGGTACCTGCCAAAGCATATTGCAATTCAAACTGATTTTCTGCCAGTCGTAACTGATATCGCTGAATAATGCGATCGAGTTCTGCATTGCGAATATTGGGGTTGTAGCGCAAGGCTAACAAAATCGCTTCCCGCAAACTCAAAAATTGCGCTTTGGCAGAATGAGATGTTGGCGAAGTAGGCAATTCTATCCAATGTTCCACCATATATTCAGGATTTTTAATTGCTTTTTCAAGGCGTTCTTCGGCAGCTATTACACGCTGCATCTCCAAAGCAGGATCATCTCCCCAACGAAACTTAGGTATTTCGGAAGTGCATTGATTCGATGAGTTCTGCGCAGCAAACGTTAAACCATTCAAGGATAAGCTAATGATCCAGAAAATCTTGGTGATCGTCCCCCAATTCATTAATTTACCACCAACCCTGGCACCGTAAAGCGTTGTCTATCTTGCAGGCGCAATGCGGTTAATTCTCCTCCCCAAAGACAACCCGTATCAATCGCATAGATTCTTGGAAGAGAACATTGACCCAATAAAGCTGCCCAATGCCCAAACACAATATCCACAGGAATCTCATGACGATGAGGAACTTCAAACCATGGATAAAGAGCTGCCGGAGCCTCTTTAATAGAGCCTTTATAACGAAAACATAAACGGCCTTGATGGTCACAAAAACGCATGCGGGTAAAATAATTGCAAATTACCCTCAACCTGGTTGTGCCCGTTAAGTTAAAAGACCATATATCGGGTTCATTGCCATACATATGAGTTAAGAATTCCTGATAATGCTCTCCCCACAAAACCTGCTCCAATTCTTCCGCCAATTGTTGCGCTTGTGGTAAGTCCCACATGGGAGCAATGCCAGCGTGAGTCATTACAATATTCAACGCTTCATCATAAATTAAAATGTTTTGTTTACGCAGCCAATGTCCCAATTCGTCACGATCAGGGGCACGGATTATTTCCACTAAAGTATCATCTGCATTGACTTTGTTAGTCTCACCAAAGAGTCGATTTAAAAGATGTAAATCATGATTACCCAGTGTGATTCGTGGCTTATGGGGTAATCGTTTGATAAAACGCAATACGGCAAGGGACTGTGGTCCACGATTAACCAAGTCACCTACAAACCAAAGTCTGTCTTGATGTTCATTAAAATCAATTCGTTCAAGTAACCGCTGCAATGGATCATAACAACCTTGAACATCACCAATAACATAATCAGCCATTGTGTTTATTCTCAAGTTTTACCTGAGCTACCGAAGTTTCTATGACTTGCCATTGCCCATTGGCAGCCAGATGACGAAGCGGCTCTGATGGGGTTCCAGCCAGTTTCTGAGTAAAATGACTACCCTGTTGTGTCGTATTTATCAACTCGGTAGCAGACTGTTCTGTTATTTTCCCTGTGTTTAAGTTATGGACTTTTACCTGATTAGGTAAAACAACCGCATAGTCTGAAACCACAATGCCGCTAACCATTTGCTGATTTTTCGATTGTTCAAACCGTGAAATAACCTCGCCATCAGCCGCAATCTTGTGTAACCCCAACGATAAAAATCCTTTTTGTATGGCTTGCCAGTTTTTAAATTCCGGATGCTCGCGCACAAAGTATTTAAATATTTCCGCACACATCAATAAGCCGCCAGGAACCATAAATAAAGGGGCTTTATTGATCATAATCTGGCCTTTTTCCAAGGCAATGGTGAGCCACTTGATAAATTCCATGCCAATCAATCGTTCTTTTTCAGCCAACGAATCTGGTATTGAATCAATAAAGGTTGAAATGCGATTGGCACGACCTCCGCGGCCAGCCATATTTCGAATCAAGAATTCACTAAAGTATCGCTGGATAGCAATGGCATCTGCACGAATCAAAACAGCACCCAAAGTACCTGCTGACTGCCAATCTTCATTAAGAAGTGCAAGCCATACAGCCAATACCTGCGGATTAGCCGCGATCCAAGAGAACCCATTAGCAGGCATCAACGCCCGTCCCAACAATAAATTTAGGCGACGACGCAACTCTTCTTCTGATTCTTTTTGAAATTCAAAATGATAATATCTACCAACAGACGCCATGCTTTCTAAGAGCGGGTTCCATTGTTTTAATTGCTGCCCATTTAAATCAAATAATTCAACGCTGTAATTATTTTGTAATTTTCCAATTCCTTGCAAAATACCTGCAGAAAACAAGGCATATACCCATAACTTTTGCTCCTCGGAAAGTTCTGCACCTTCTTGCAATACATATTCTCTAAATAAATGCAGGGCTGCTTCCGTACGATTTAAAGCATGATCCAGTAAACCACCAGGTAAAGAGTAGTAACTGTTTGAAGTTTCCGGCAAACTTTGACCGTGATTAATAAAATTATGAATGAGCGGCATGCACAGCAGCTCAAAACGTGATCCTTCAAGCCCACTGGATAACTTGATTTTCGCAAGCAATTCTTGTCTTTTAGCATCAGCCAACAGTTGTGCCGGTGATTCAACCGCCGTTAAATCTTTCAATGGCTTAGAACTAGGCGATTTTGCTTTTTTACTGTAACGGTGAAACAAGGCAATCTCCCGACCTTATAAATATTTTTATCTTATCCTTATTATTACACGCTTTTTACGCAAGTGATTTTATTTCCGGTCGAACGAAGTATACACTATTTGGTAACAAATTTCGCTATCTGAACATACTCCGCAATAGAGAGCTGTTCAGGCCTTAGCTTTGGGTCAATGCCTAATGCACTTATTTCCGAGGAATTAAGAAGCGGCTTTAAATTATTTGCCAATGTTTTTCTTCGCATGGAAAAGGCTTGCGCCAATAAGCGCTCCAATTGATGAAATTCCACTTCAGGATAAGGTGAAATACGATGGGGAGTGAGATGCACTATGGCAGATTCCACTTTAGGTTTTGGAAAAAAAACATCCGCTGGGACATTAAACAAATGTTCCACCTTGCAATAATATTGCACGATAACGCTTAACCGCCCATAATCCTTACACCCCGGGCTTGCTGCCAAGCGCTCTACCACTTCTTTTTGCAACATAAAAAGCATGTCTTGAAGGTGGCTTGCGAAATGCAACAAGTGCAAGATAAGCGGGGTCGATATATTATAGGGCAAATTACCTATGACTCTTACTGACTTGCCAAATTGACTATAATCAATGGTTAAAGCATCCGCATCCATGAGTTGCAACCTCTCAGACGCATTAGGAAGAGTCCATAAATACGCTTGTAAATCCTTGTCAATTTCAATGGCGGTTAATGAATTCAGATGTTTCAACAATGGCTTTGTTAATGCCCCTTGTCCCGGACCAATTTCTACGACGTGATCATCGGCTTTAGGCTCAAAGGCTCGTAAAATAGCAGCAATGATTTGTGGACTTTGCAAAAAATTTTGTCCAAACCTTTTGCGGGGACGATGTTGCATACAAGATTCCCAAAAATAAATCAGCGTCTATTATGCCAGATAAAGAAATAATCGACAGACTTAGGAAATGCATGTTAGTGTCTATTCTTAATTTTGCCGATCTGTTATCTACTTATGCTAAGTCATCTGATCGAACTGCGTCGTCGTCTACTACATACTCTTTTTGTGTTTTTAATCTTTTTTGTATTGTTTTTTATATACTCAGGCGAACTATTCCTCTTTTTAGTTCAACCTTTAATTAAAAATCTTCCTGCTCAAGATTCTTTGATTGCTACCTACCTTACTTCACCTTTATTCATTCCTATTCAACTGGCGGCAGACAGTGCCATGCTTCTTACTGCCCCTTTTGCCCTATTTCATGTCTGGCGTTTTGTTTCTCCCGGCCTCTATCGCCATGAACAAGAGAATGTATCCTGGGCGATCATCATCAGTCTAACGCTTTTTGCTGTTGGTGTATTGTTTTGCTTTTATCTCGTTTTACCCTTTATGCTGCAGTTTTTTGCACAAGCGGTTCCTCAAGGAGTACGCTTCCTTCCGGATATGGCTTATGCTGTTGATTTCATCCTCCGAATGCTATTGATTTTTGGCGTTTGTTTTCAAGTTCCACTACTGTGTCTCTTGTTGGTACGCTTGCAATTGCTTCAGGTAAGCTCGTTAAAACTCATACGACCTTATGTCATTGTCGCTGCATTCATTATCGGAATGCTGCTAACTCCACCGGATGTATTTTCCCAGATCATGCTGGCCTTGCCGCTTTGCCTCTTATATGAATTTGGGCTTCTATTGGCTGTATTCTTTCAAAAAAAACAAGACTTACGAAAAATCCCGCGGTCAAGGCAAAGAAATTAGAGGCGACAGAGATTGGCCGTTTTCCGTAAGTCCTGAAGAAATTTACGGTAAACATTAAGGCACCTCTTCATCCTGTAAATATTTCGTGTCGGCTTTTTTGGCTTTTTTCAGGTTTTCCTGCAATTGATGCTCATTCAACTGCGATTGCCAAAACCGTGACCATTGTTGTTGATAATGATGCAAGAGACGAGCCATTTTGGCTAAATGATGCGCCAGCATGGGCAATTTGGATGGACCAAATACCAATAAAGCCACCAGCAAAGTCAGCAATACCTCGCCGGCACTCATGGTTTTTGATCATCATCTTCATTTAGAGCACGACGAAAATTTTTAATGGCCGCACCCAAATCCGATCCTATGCTTTTAAGTTTGCTGGTTCCAAATAAAGCAATAATAATCAGAAAAATTAATAATAAAGATAAAGGACTGATTCCGCTTATTCCCATGTGCAGCTCCTTAAGCTTTCAGCGTCGTATAAAAGCAGTTAATCCGCCAGCAATTGCCGTACCCAAAGCAATTGCCGCCAATTTTTTATGATCAAATATGCCAAGATAACTGATGGCACTGAATGTGATCATGACTGTAAAAAAACACCACCTAGCCGCTTATTCCAATTAAAACGAGCTCTTGCTTCAGACTCCTTAGACATCAATGCTTCTGCATAAGATAATTTTTGTTCTTTGCTTAGTAATAATACATCGTTAAGCAAACGTGGCATATGGGGTAATTGCTCAACAAAGAAAGGGAGATTCTCGCGTAAATTTTTAAGCAAGGCTTTGGGTCCCACTTGTTCTCGCAGCCATTTTTCAAGGAAAGGCTTTGCCGTTAACCACAAATCAAGTTCCGGGTACAATTGACGCCCAAGGCCTTCTATAGCCAGCAGTGTTTTTTGCAGCAATACCAGTTGTGGCTGTACTTCCATTTGAAAACGACGAGCCACCTGAAATAACTGTAATACCACCAACGCAAAAGAAATGTCTTTCAGCGGTTTTTCAAAAATCGGTTCGCATACCATGCGGATAGCACTTTCAAATTCATGAACACGCGTGTTTCTTGCGACCCAACCTGATTCAACATGCAATTGCGCCACTCTACGATAATCACGATTAAAAAAAGCCAGCAAATTCTCAGCCAGATAACGTTTATCATTATCATTCAACGTACCAATAATGCCAAAATCAATACAAATATATTGTGGGTCATCTGGATTGACGAAGGAAACAAAGATATTACCTGGATGCATGTCTGCATGGAAAAAACAATCCCGGAAAACTTGGGTGAAAAAAATCTCAAGCCCTCGTTCTGCAAGCTTTTTGATGTTCACCCCATATTCTCTTAATGTTGCAATATCCGTCACAGGAATGCCGTAAATACGCTCCATGACCATGACGTTATCACGAACGTAATCCCAGTAAATTTCAGGAATGTAAAGCAATGGAGAATTATGAAAATTACGCCGCAATTGCCCGGCATTTGCTGCTTCACGCTGCAGGTTTAACTCATCGATTAAATTATGCTCAAATTCTTGGACAATTTCTCTCGGTTTAAATCGTTTGCTTTCAGACCAGTATCGATCGGCCAAGTTGGCAATGGTATGTAAAATACTTAAATCTTGTTCAATTATCTTTTTGATACCAGGACGCAAAATTTTTACAACCACATCTTCCCCACTTTTTAATGTGGCAGCATGGACCTGTGCAATAGACGCGGAAGCAAGCACATTTTCATCAAACGCAGCAAACACTTCAAATGCAGATTGGCCAAATGCTTTCTCAATAATAGCCAAGGCTTTTTCACTGGCAAATGATGGCACTTTATCCTGCAGCTTACATAACTCCAAAGCAATATCCACAGGTAAAATGTCAGGTCTGGTTGATAACGCTTGTCCAAATTTAACAAAAATAGGACCAAGTTCTTCCAGCGTTTTTCGTAATGCCTCGCCCCTTGTCAGTTTTTCTCGGCGAAACCAGTTCCAGGGATTTAAATACACGATAAAACGCAATGGTGCAAAAAGCCGGATACTTACAATGACTTGATCAAGTCCATTTCTGGCCAAAATATAATTAATATGCAGTAATCGCACCAATTGTTTAATCGGCTTCATAGCGGGCCCGTAATTGATTGACGTGGGCAGCTAGGCGCTCGACACGTAAAGACAGATCATCAACCTCTTTGAAAAAATCATTCATTTCTTCTCGCGGCGGCACCATGCGCAATTCTTCTTGTAAATATTCTGTTATATTCTGCTGTAAGGATTCCACAGTACGTCGTTTGAACGTCAATCCGCGCCGAAAAAATGACCCTACTTGATAAGCTACGACGTCTCCGGTAAATTGCGCAAGATGTCCTTCCCAGTCAATGTCCAACTCATCAAATAGTTTTTTTACCTCTTGTCCTAATTCAACATCGCCTGACACTTTGATTTGATCATTGAATAATGAACGAACTTTTGAAGCAGGCAATACGCTTAAACGAATTAATCCCAGTGGACTGCTATGTATAATCGTATCAATATGGCCATTATAGTCAGAGAGTAATTGTAATTCGCCCTGGGAAAAATAGATAAAAAAATTCACATTCAAAGGGGTAATAATCACCTCTATAGCTTTACCTTCCAAGGCTTGCAATTTAGGCAGTCGGGTTTCATCAAGAGATAAGGCACGGTTAATTGCTTTTTGCAGGGCTTTTATCGTTAAATTTTTAATCATATTCTTCTCTTACGTACGTCTTTGCCCGTCATGCAATAATGCTCAATCCAAGCAAATACCTCAAAACATGGTTCATGATGGTCTGGCGAATATGAAACGACAGTCAATCACGCACCTAGTACTTTTTCCATTTAATTTTGACAGATTGTCCGTCATTCCCGCGAAAGCAGGAATCCATGTTTAAGTGGCTCTGTGCTCCATTCAAAATGGATTCCTGCCTTCACAGGGAAACAAAAACAGAGCGGGGATGTCAGAAACCAGAACCATTTTTACAATTCAACCTGTCAAAATTAAATGGGAAAGGTACTGGTTCAATATTTATAAGCAATATGCAATGCAACAATACCACCCGTTAAATTATAATAATGGCAATCTTCAAATCCTGCCTGCTCAATCATGGTCTTTAACGCGTCCTGTGAAGGATGCATGCGAATGGATTCAGCCAGATACTGATAACTGTTGGAATCCTGTGCAAATAATTTGCCAATTCTAGGCAATATCTGGAATGAATACCAATCATAGAAAGGCTTTAATCCCGGCAATACCGGCGTAGAAAATTCCAGAACCATAATTTTTCCACCCGGCTTACATGTTCTAAACATAGAACGCAACGCTTTATCTTTATCCGTCACATTTCGCAGCCCAAATGCTATAGTAATGCAATGAAAGCTGTTTTCAGCAAACGGTAACGTTTCTGCATTCGCCTGAATAAAGCTCAAGTTATCCAGCAAACCTTCATCAAGTAGGCGTTGACGGCCAACTTTAAGCATTGCAGGATTAATATCAGCCAAAATAACTTGCCCGGTGTTACCTACTTTCTTGCTCAACAGGCGTGTCAAATCT
Organism: Legionella oakridgensis ATCC 33761 = DSM 21215; assembly: GCF_000512355.1. Classification (NCBI taxonomy): domain Bacteria; kingdom Pseudomonadati; phylum Pseudomonadota; class Gammaproteobacteria; order Legionellales; family Legionellaceae; genus Legionella; species Legionella oakridgensis. Next base: position 2,614,034 of record NZ_CP004006.1, read on the forward strand.
CCGCTTCCGCCAGCTAGATCAAGGATCGTTTGCCCAGGGCGCACCCGACTTAATTCTACCGTAAAATATTTCCACAACCGATGAATACCGACCGACATCAAATCATTCATCAAGTCGTAGCGTCCTGCCACGGAATGGAAAACTTCCCCAACCTTTTTTCTTTTTCTTCCCATGGGACACTTTGAAATCCAAAATGGGTATTTTTTTGTGGCTTGCTCATCACTTGTTTATCATAAATAAATACGTAGTCTATCTTAACCGATAATCATACAAAAAGCGTCTAATCAAACAAATCAATATTCTCACATGCCTTATCTTTGGTAGGATGACGTGCCAATCAAGGTAACGAAGTAAATTGACATAAAAAAGCCCTATTCAATAGGGCTTTTTTAAATCGCTTACCTTATGATTGCTGTGCTGTTGGTGACCCCGAATCATTGCTATCATCAGTCTCAGGATTTGGATCGTAAGAAGGATCGCCCTCATCCCCACTGCCTTCGTCTTCATCATCATTCTCATCATCAGCCGATTGCTGAGTGTTTTTATCATTATTTTCCTCAGCATTAGGAGCCATATTATTTGCGGCAGGGGCCTGCTGGGTGTCTGGCTGGTTGTTGACATCAGCATGAGCAAACATCGACACTCCAAATAAAACAGCCAATATAACAATCACCTTTTTCACGATTAGCTCCATTAATTTTTGCAAAGGTTTAATTACTATAAATCGAATTTAACAATCGTCAAGAGACTAACTACCCAGATTAATATTATTTTTTAGGCTATTTTTCAATTACAAAAGTAACTGAGCGCATGCTTCGAGGTACTTTTTTTCATCTGGAAGCGCATGATGTCGCTGTGCTTGCCACAAGCATTCCGCCAGATGATCCATAAGCAAATGCTCAACCACAAGAGGCTCAGCGTATTTTTTTAATAAATTTTTATAAATAGCCTCTATTCCTGCAGGTCTGTCAGTAGCAATTTGATCACGTATCGCCAAATGCAAGCCCATATGTAAAAAAGGATTCGTTTGTCCCGTCTCAGGAAAATAAGAGGCCTCGCTTGCGAAACGATGCTCGAGTAATCCATGATATTCAGGATGATCCAAGATAACTGCCGCAATTTGTTCCTCTAAGGGAAGCAGGGGCTGCCTTTCCCTGTATTTCTTCCAACTTGAGAAAAACAATTGACGGGTATCACGAACTTCATTGCTATAAAACATACGTATTATTAAAAATTAATAAAAAGGAATTTAACACACCTAACCACAAATGATTAAAAATCTCCATGACCATGAGATTCTCTTAAAAATTGGCAAATTGATTTCATTTGACAATTCCAAACAAATTATGAGATATTTCCGCTGCGAGGTTGGACTTGCTATGTGTCATTCCACTGGGTCAATTGGCGACACACTGATTGGCCCTTTCTACCTTATCCTCATACTTGGCTAGAAACCAGATTTAAGCTTAGGTAAATCATAAGAATTCCGCTGCATAATTCAACACGCCGCCAAACCGTGGTTTTGGTTAATATCCCCGAAAAATAATAGGCCGTTATAGTCAATACAGTAAACCATACAAGACTGGATGAAATCACACCAAATAAGAACATTTGCGGGTGATCAGGAAATTGGCTACTACCACCACCAATTAATACGAGGGAATCAATGATGGCATGAGGATTAAGTAAACTAAATCCCAGTGCCAACATAATAATTTGCCAGCGAGTTATATTTGTTTGCTCATTTCCGAGAGTGCGGGCTGAGCGACTAAACGCTCTTTTCAATGCCGCACCACCATAGTACAGCAAAAAACCTGCGCCAAACCACGCCATCCAGAGACGCAAATCAGGATGTTGCTCAAGGATATGATGCAAGCCGGCAATACTCGCTGTGACCAGAACAACATCGCAAATAAAACAAGTGACTGCCGAAAGCACCGCATGCTGACGCAAGGCACCTTGACGAATTAGAAAAATATTCTGCGGGCCTAATGCCATAATCAGTGAAAGACCTAACATAAGACCATTTAGGTAGATAGGCATAATCATAAAAAAATAGAATACCAAAGATGGCGCAATTATCGCACATATTGTGTTATTTTAAAATCTAAAATAAGCCTAATATTTTCAGATGGTTTACAGTCACCTCAATAACTGATATCACTTAATTTATTAAATCATAACAACATTGCAAGTTAGCAGTACTGCGGTATAAAATGCCGGGTTTATTTATCCTGCCAGTGATTAGCCAAAATATTGAGTTTAAGGAGGGAGCGTGGGCTCTTTGTTGAAAAACAATACAATCACCTGTATGTTAGCCACACTATTGGCAGTTTGCACCTCATTACAGGCTGCCAACAACACCAACAATGAGAATGGTTTTAGATGGGTTGACCCATTAGTGGATGGCTTTTACCCTAAATACCCTCCTACGACGCCCGCGGCAACGGATGAAAAAGAAAAATTAATCCAGCGCGGTGAATACCTGGCAAAGCTTGGCGATTGTATTTCCTGTCACACCAATGTTCGCGCCGGCACTCCAACTTATGCCGGGGGATTACCCATTGCAACGCCTTTTGGCACTATTTACAGCCTTAATATTACTCCAGATAAAAAAACCGGAATTGGAAATTGGACTGAAAAAGATTTCATTCGCGCCTTAAAAGAAGGACGGGATCCCAAAGGACGTAATTACTTTCCTGTTTTTCCCTACGTTTATTTTGCCAACGTCAGCGACGATGATGCGCGAGCCCTGTATGCTTATTTTATGAGCATTCCTCCGGTAGAACTGGAAAACAAACGTCAACCATTCCCTTTTAACATGCCTGGAGCCAGCTTGGGAATGTGGGGTTGGAACTTGTTGTTTTTCTATCCTAACAAGCAATATGAATATGATCCTGAACATTCTGCTGCCTGGAATCGTGGTAAATACATTGTGGATGGCCTTGGCCATTGCAGCATGTGCCATACGCCTTTAAATATTTTAGGTTCCCCCAAACAACGTTTTTATCTGACCGGTGGATTTGTGGATGGCTATTGGGCACCAAACATCACACAATTTGGCTTGCGCACTGCAAATCGCTATGATGTGGCCGATGTGTTTATTAAGAGTGAACTGATTAATATGGCAGGGCCTGTGGCGGGGCCAATGGCTGAAGTCAATCATAATAGCCTCAGTTATCTGACAGAAGAAGATCAAATGGCGATTGCCACTTATTTAAAGACCGTCGTGAGCGAAGAGCCTTTGGGCGTGTCTCCTTCCGATAAGCAACCTACTTTAAAACGTGGTAAACAAGTGTATGTTAACACCTGCATCATATGCCATCAGGATGGCAAAATGGGCGCTCCTCTCATTGGCAATGGCGCAGGCTGGTATATGCGGCTTAAAGAAAGCGGTTTGACAGGACTATACCGCCATGCCATTTACGGCTACAACAGCATGCCTCCACATGGTGCTTGCGTGACTTGTTCAGACAATGATGTGATTTCTGCGGTGGATTATCTTTTAAATAAATCACTGTCACGTTCTCAATGGCTTGACTTGAAATCAGGTGGTGCAGCGAAATTCCCAGCCGACGGCAAGATTATTTACAATGAAAATTGCGGTGTATGCCATAACGAAGGCAAACTGGGGGCTCCTAAAATTGGCGATAAAGAAATGTGGAAACCGCTCATCGCGCAAAATATGGATGTATTGATTGAAAACACGGTCATGGGTAAAAAACATCCGGTGAATGGCGGCTGTAAACACTGTACAACGGGCGAAGTAATTGATGCCATTAAATACATGGTTAGCCAGTCTAAAACGGAAGGCAATTACTCACTGTGGTAAAAAAAGAATAATCATTATTAAAAGAGGGGCGGGAATGTTAAAGAGGTTAAACGTCTGCAAAACAGTGCTTATGCTTTGTGCCTCAATGGTGACGCAATCGGCATTAGCCGCTGCGGATAATTGGCAGATGAATATGTATAAAGGGGTTACTCCCTTAAGTCACGATATGTACGATTTACATATGGTGGCCATTGTCATTTGTGCCATCATTGGCATCGTTGTTTTCGGCGTGATGTTTTACGCTTTAATTCATCACCGCAAATCAAAAGGGCATGAACCTGCCAGATTTCACGATAATACACGAGTGGAAATTGTCTGGACTATTATTCCATTCTTAATCTTAGTAGGGCTTGCCATTCCAGCAACCAAGGTTTTAATACGCCTGGAAAACAGCACTGAATCGGATGTAACCATCAAAGTTGTTGGTCATCAATGGAAATGGCAATATCAATATTTGGATCAAGGCATTAGTTATTTTAGTAATCTTTCAACACCTTATGCTCAAATTGAAAATAAAGAGCCGAAAGGAGAGTGGTATTTATTGGAGGTTGACAAACCTGTGGTTGTACCCATCAATAAAAAGATCCGCTTTTTAGTCACGTCCAATGACGTCGTGCATTCCTGGTGGGTGCCCGAGCTTGGGGTAAAACGTGATGCCATTCCGGGCTTCATGCATGAAGCTTGGGCCCGTATTGAAAAACCCGGTGTTTATCGAGGGCAATGTGCTGAATTATGTGGTATCAATCATGGGTTTATGCCGATTGTCGTACAAGCCGTTAATGAGGAAGAATTTAATCAATGGGTAGCAAATCAGACAAAAATTGCCGATGAATACGCCACTACCGAAGATAAGCCCGCTGAACAAAAAGTATTGACTCGAGCCGAGTTAATGAAGTTAGGTAAAGAAAAATACGACTTGATTTGTGCCGCCTGTCATAAGGCAGATGGCACAGGATTATCGCCCATGTTCCCGCCCCTTAAAGGCAGCTCGGTTGCTGTGGGCAAACCCATATCAAGACATATTGGCATCGTATTGAACGGTGTTTCAGGAACTGCCATGCAACCGTATAAAGATCAATTTACGGATGAAGAAATTGCGGCGATTGTTACCTATGAACGCAATGCCTGGGGTAATAACACAGACGACGAAGTTCAACCGGCCGATGTTGCTCAAGTACGGCAAGGTGATAATCAACAACCCAACATGGTGAAAAAAGCTCAAGCTGGAGGTTTTCGATGAGCCAAGTATTCCTACATGAGATCGAACACACTGAACATCACGGCCCCGAACAAGGCAAAGGTGTCTTTGGCTTTATTAGGCGGTGGTTATTTACCACCAACCATAAAGATATAGGTACTTTGTACTTATGGCTGGCCTTCATCAGTTTTTTTGTTGGCGGTGGTATGGCGCTGCTTATTCGCGCTGAATTATTCAGACCCGGCCATCTTTTTGTTGACCCTAATTTTTTTAATCAGATGACGACCTTGCATGGTTTAATCATGCTTTTTGGTGTCGTGATGCCGGCTTTTACTGGTCTGGCCAACTGGCAGATTCCAATGATGATTGGCGCTCCCGATATGGCGTTGCCCCGATTAAATAACTGGAGTTTCTGGATTCTTCCTTTTGCGTTTGCACTTCTGGGTTCAACGCTGTTTCATAATGGTGGCGGCCCCAACTTCGGCTGGACCATGTATGCGCCATTATCCACACGCTATGCTCCTCCAAGCACAGACTTTATGATATTTTCCGTGCATATGATGGGATTATCATCCATCATGGGCTCTATTAACATCATTGCGACCATACTGAACTTGCGCGCACCTGGTATGACCATGATGCGACTTCCAATGTTTGTCTGGACCTGGCTAATCACTGCATTTTTATTAATTGCTATTATGCCCGTTCTGGCTGGAGCCGTAACCATGATGCTTGCCGATCGTCACTTTGGCACCAGCTTTTTTGAAGCGGCTGGCGGTGGCGATCCAATACTTTTTCAGCATGTATTTTGGTTCTTTGGCCATCCCGAAGTCTATGTTCTTGTGTTGCCAGCATTTGGCGTGATATCAGAAGTTATTCCCACGTTCAGTCGTAAACCACTGTTTGGATACCATTTCATGGTATACGCGACCGTCAGCATTGCTCTTTTATCCTTTCTTGTATGGGCACATCATATGTTTACCACTGGCATCCCATTAGGTGCCGAGTTATTTTTCATGTATGCCACCATGCTGATTGCCGTACCGACGGGCATTAAGGTATTCAACTGGGTAGGAACGATGTTTAAAGGGTCCATGACCTTTGAAACACCGATGCTTTTTGCCGTGGCATTTGTTTTTCTATTCACCATTGGCGGTTTTACCGGTTTGATGCTTTCTTTAGTTCCAGCCGATTATCAATATCAGGATAGTTATTTCGTTGTTGGACATTTTCATTATGTGCTTGTCCCTGGCGTTATCTTCGCCTTGATGTCAGCTATTTATTACTGGCTGCCAAAATGGACGGGGCATATGTACAATGAACGGCTTGGAAAGTGGCATTTCTGGTTATCCGTTATTTCCGTAAATATTCTCTTTTTCCCAATGCATTTTCTAGGGCTGGCTGGCATGCCACGACGTATTCCTGACTACGCTTTACAATTTACCAATTTTAATATGATTGCTTCCATTGGCGCATTCATATTTGGATTTTCCCAATTATTGTTCTTATACAATGTCATTCGAACTGTAAAAGGTCATGGTAAAAAAGTAGATGCGCAAGTTTGGGAAGGCGCTCATGGTTTGGAGTGGACACTGTCATCACCTCCCCCATACCATAGCTTTACTACGCCACCTGAAATTCATTGAGAATGATGAATGGCAGCAAAAAGTCATACCAAGCTTTTAATTATTTTAACGGCTGTTGTTATAGGAATGTTCGGGTTTGGATTTGCATTGGTGCCCATTTACAATAGTTTATGTAAGGCATTAAACATTAACGGCAAAGTAAGCACAGAAATCGCAGCCTATGATAAAAACACGCAAATTGCTAAAGACAGGGATGTTTTAGTGGAATTTGTAGCGACAAATAACAGTGGCGTACCTTGGGCTTTTTATCCTAAAACACACAAATTACGTGTTCATCCTGGCGAAATTGCCAAATTGTCATTTTACGCAGAAAATAAAACAAACCATACGATGACAGTGCAAGCGATTCCAAGCGTGACACCAGGCATTGCCGCTAAATATTTAAAAAAGACGGAGTGTTTTGTTTTACCCAGCAAACACTGAATGGTCATGAAGCAATGGATATGCCATTGTTATTTCATATTGATACTGAGTTGCCAGCTAACGTTAAAACAATTACTTTGGCTTATACTTTATTTGATGTGAGCAATAGATAAATTTTTAACCAAAATTTAAAAAACAGGAGAATTAAATACTATGGGAGACCACGGCACCTATTATGTCCCCAAGCCCAGCCATTGGCCTTTAGTCGGTTCAATTGGCCTTACTACTACGTTGGTAGGCGCTGGCTCTTGGCTGCACGCCGACTGGTATGGGCCCTATATATTTTTTCTTGGGCTATTCATATTATTTTTTATGATGTTTGGCTGGTTTGGCCAAGTTATCTATGAAAATGAAAAAGGCCTTTATGATTTGCAAGTTGACCGCTCGTTCCGATGGGGAATGTGCTGGTTTATTTTCTCTGAAGTTTGCTTCTTTGGTGCATTTTTTGGCGCTTTATTTTTTTCACGCTATTGGAGCGTACCACTGCTTGGAGGAGAAGTACATCCCATCACTCATTTTACCTTATGGCCTGATTTTAAAGCCACCTGGCCATTATTAGACAATCCAAACAATCAGATTTTTGTTGGGGCCCACGAAGGGATGGGCGCGTGGGGACTTGCAGCAATTAATACCTTAATCCTGTTATCTTCTGGAGTAACGGTCACTTGGGCTCATTGGGCATTAAAACTCAATAAGCGCCGTCAGCTAGACATCGGCTTAATATGCACCATAGCCCTTGGGATACTCTTTTTATTTTTACAAGGCCATGAATATTATGAAGCCTATACTGAAATGAATTTAACCTTGGACGCGGGTATTTACGGGACAACCTTTTTTATGCTGACTGGTTTTCATGGTCTGCATGTCACCATTGGAACCATCATTCTTATTGTTATTCTTTTGCGCTCACTGCGTGGCCATTTTACGCCAGAGAGACACTTTGCCTTTGAAGCAGCTGCTTGGTATTGGCACTTTGTTGACGTCGTCTGGTTATTCTTGTTTATCTTTGTCTATTGGTTATAAATTCCACCCTGCCTTGTCCAGGCAGGGTGAATAGAGTTACTGCACAAAACATCTGATTTAAAAATCAAGAGCCACTATTTTTTAAACGCAAGAAAAAACGATTATCAGGAAAATAACCTTTCCTAGTTTAAGCCAGCTCCTTGCAATGCTTCCTTATCCAAATCTATTTCGCGGTATTTAAATTCTTCGTCCAATTGACCAATGACTCGCATGCCTTCATGGATGGTTGTCTCCCCACTTTTAATCAATGCAGTAACTTGGCGAGATAACGGCTCATAAGATTGGCATGCCAAAGCAGCTTTTGTAAATGCTGCAGCATTATTCAACCGCAGGGCATTCAACATCTCCATATTCATTTCAAGAAGCTCATAGACACCAATTCGACCAACGTATCCACGATAATTACAATGGGTGCAACCTTCGCCTATTTTAAAGACTAATGAAGCATCAACCCCCATCGACTCCAGCCAAATTTTCTCAGCCGCATCCGCCTTATGATCCTTGATGCAGGCCTGACAAATCGTTCTTACCAAGCGTTGCCCAATAATTGCTTTTACAGCAGCCGCAACCATGTAGCCTTCCGCCCCCATATCAATTAACCGCATGGCAGAACTTATGGCATCATTAGTATGGAGGGTGGCTAATACAAAATGACCAGTAATCGCCGCACGCATGGCAATACGCGCTGTTTCGCTATCCCTGATTTCTCCCACCATGATAATATCAGGATCTTGTCGTAAGATAGAACGCAACACACGAGCAAATGTCAGGTCAATTTTTGGATTCACTTGCACCTGACAAACGCGGCTTATTCGATATTCCACCGGATCCTCAACGGTTAAGATTTTACGATCGGGAGTATTTAATCTGGATAAAATACTATAAAGCGTCGTGGTTTTACCGCTACCCGTAGGGCCTGTAACCAACAACATCCCATACGGCCTTTTATAAATCGCCTCAAGTCGTTTGACCATATCTGCAGAAATTCCCAGATCGCTTAAATCACTCACTGGTGTTGATTGATCCAATAAACGCATGACCACCGATTCACCATAAGAAGTCGGCATGGTTGAAACCCTGACGTCAAAAGAGCGTCCTTTAATAGTAAAATTAAAACGACCATCCTGAGGAATACGCTTCTCTGAAATATCCAAATGGGCACGTAATTTAAGCCGTTGAATCAACGCGTTCAAAATCCGTTTATTTTCCAGAATACTCTCGTTTAAAACACCATCAATACGTAAACGAATTCGCAATGATTTTTCATCAGGCTCAATATGAATGTCCGATGCTCGTGCCTGTACTGCGTCTCTAAACAATGAATTTAATAGTTTGACTACAGGCGCTTGCTCTTCGCTTTCAATCGTTTCATCAAAAAGCTCGTCTTCCTTCTCCGTCCGCTCCTCAACCATCTCTCCTGAAAGTTCTTCGGCAAAATGGCTAATTTCTTGGGTACGCCGGTAAATACGGTCAATCGCCGCTAATAAGGCGGATTCACTAATGACTGCCATCTTGATGGGTTGTTTCAAGATTTTGGATACAGCATCAAAGGCATTAATATCCAACGGATCAGCCATGCCAACCAATAATTCTTTATTGATACGTTCTAAGACAAGAGCGCGATAGCGTCTGGCATATGTTTCAGGCAATAACGTGGCCAACGACGAATTAATTTCATAAAAATTGAGATCAATATAAGGAATATCTAATTGCCGGGCCAATAATTTTAAGAGTTCTTCTTCTTTAACAACGCCCATTTCAATTAAAATGCGGCCAAATTTATTACCGGTTTGTTTTTGCAATTCACTGGCTTTATCCAATGTTGCTTGGGTTACCAGATTTTCTTTAAGCAGTAACTCTCCCAGTCGTATACGCTTCATGCCTATCCTTGCAAGTGTTTTAAACGGTTTTCTGCGTAAGCGCGAACGGATGGTTCAATATCATAGCTTTGGCTGGCACGCCTGTAAGCAATAGCCGCCTGTTGATAAGCTTGTTTATGCTCCAATGCAATCCCATATCCTAACCAATATTGACCATTAGATGGTTCTATGGCAATTAACGATTTGTACAGACTTCCCGCTTCATCCATCTTGCCCAAAGCCTGCATAACCGCTGCTAATAGACCATAAAAATCTGGTTCAGCCCGAATATCAGGATTAAATCGCTCAAGCAATCTTAATGCTTGAGTCGCTTCATCCTGATCAAACAGCAAATGGGCTTTCATCATCGTTAGTACCAAGGAATCAGGCTCATATTCAAGACCTTCATCTAAAATCTGGATGGCTTTATTATGCTGCGCATGTGAAAGATAAATGGCAGCAAGACTTTCGCGCGCTTCCGTAGAATTAGGGAATTTCGATAAAATCAATTCTAACAAACGAGTCGCCCGCGGATCATTACCTTCCTGTATCGCTTGCAAGGCGTCATTCAACTGTACGTCATGCCATTCTCTGGCAGTCAAATTATTATAGGTTCTATTAACTGCTGCAATTGCAGCGGGCTCTTCATCCGTATCTTCTATGCCTGATGACATTGATTCTTGCAAAGCAGGAATAACCGGCAGAGAAGAATGCATGGTTTCATCCGCTAAAGGCACGAATGTTTGTTTTTGTTCAGGAAGATCAGCGAGCGGCTTCGGCAATGGTTTTTCTGCATGCTGTGCCTTCATCACCGGTTCTGTCACTTTTTGTCCAGGAACTGTCTGAGATGTTGAAGGCAATTCATCTAAGCTAAATTTCTTACTTTTTAAGATCAATAAGACAATGACACTTACGATAAAAACACCCAAAAACCATGGAACAAACTCAGGTAATTTCCGTAAAAACGATTGTTTTTGTGGCGGTATGAATAATGGCGCAGCTTCCCTGCGTAATTTATTTTCGTTGAGATCGTTCAGCATCTCATTTAATAAACTCATGAAAATAACCCCAATTTCCAATAAACCGCTAACACAACCACCAGAGCGAATCCACTTATCAGTGCAAACCTCATATTAGAGCGCAGGCGAATCCTAGCGGCTTGTGCGCACTCTGTATCTGCAATGGCACGCTTGACGGCAGAAGCATCCACCATACGAGCTCCTTTTCCGTAAGAAACCAGCAATGCTTTATGGCAAAGCACATTCAATATACGTGGCAACCCCCCACTGGCATAATACAAGTGCTTCTTTGCCGCCGCTGAAAACATGGAACCATAGGTATATCCAGCTTTAGCCAGACGATGGTATAAATAAAGATCCACCTCATGTTTCGCCAAAGGCTTTAAAGTGTATGAAAACGTAATACGCTGCTTTAATTGGCGCAATGATGGCTGATTCAGCTTACTGTCAAGTTCTGGCTGCCCAAATAAAACAACCTGCATTAATTTTTTTCTTCCGTTTCCAGATTCGTGAGTAAACGAATAGCCTCAAGGCATATCTCGGGTAAGGCTTGCGCTTCATCAATGATTAATATTGTTTTTTTGCCGGCTCTATGTAATTCCAGCAAGCGCATGTTAATGGCTTCCAACAATTTCTGTTGCGGCATGTCTTTTTCAGGATGCAGCCCTAATTCACTGGCTAAAGACAGGCGAAGACTATCCGCACTTTGATCAGGATTGGGAATATAAGCCGTCACAAAACTGTCATCCAATGTATTGAGCAATAATCTGCATAATAAAGTTTTTCCTGTACCCACTTCGCCAAGAATTTTTATAAAACCTTCTCCTTGCTGCAGACTCAACAGTAAAACATTTAAAGCCTCTTGATGGGTGGGCAATTCACAATAAAATTCTGTATTAGGCGTTAATGAAAACGGCTGCCGGTTTAATTTAAAATGTTCTAGGTACATCTTCCCCCCCTGCATTGTGATGGCGTATAGACGCCTGCTTTTGGTCCAACACTGACTGGCTCTTCCCCTTCTGTACCAAAAATATCAGGCCTGCTGCCAAAATGATAACCACGTTTAATACGGGCAAACTGTTGTGTCGATTCAATTAAATCACGATTGATGTTTTTTGGATTCATGACAATCGGCCTTAGAAGAATCACCAATTCACTTTTCCTTGAGTTTTGCTTGGTTGCCCGAAAGAGCGTACCAAGAAAAGGAATATTGCCAAAAAATGGCATTTGAGCGATGTCTTCTTCTGTTTGATTCTGCATCAAACCACCAATAACCACCACCTGCCCATTTTTAGCATGAACAATAGTATCGGATTCGCGAATGGTGCTAAAAGCTAAAGGCAATTCCAAAACACCGCCTTGCGCTCCTAAATCAATGCGTTTACGTTGATCGCGGACAAGACTAACCGAAGGATGAATATGCAGCGTCACATTATTGTTAGCATCAATTTGCGGCGTAACATCCAATGTAATTCCCGAAAAGAAGGGAGTTAAATCAACATTTTGTGTAGGATTTGTAACCCCGCCAGCGGTTGCGAAGTTCTGGGTTGTATTGACATTGGTCACAAAAAATTCATCACTGCCAACTTTAATAGCCGACATTTGATTATTCATGGTCGCAACACGTGGGCTAGAAAGCACTTGCACATTACCCTGTGTTTCTAAAGCCTGAATCGTTGTTTGAAAGCTTTGATTCCATTTAATATCAATTTTAAAAGCATCGGGAAATTCATCCTGGTTAATATCAACACCTGTGCCAACAAAATCGCTTAATGCGTTCAGGCGCGCACCAAAAATTTTCCAGTCAATGCCCATTTGATATTGATCATTTAAAGTCACTTCAAGGATTTTTGCTTCCAATATAACCTGACGATCCATGCTGTTTTGCACGAGATCGAGATACGCTTCCACCTGTTTATGTTCTCTTGGTTTGGCGCGCACCACAACCACTCCAGCGAGAGGATTAACCGTCACTGACCGACCATCTTCCGTCCCAATGATGCTTTGCAAGGTGGCTTGCATTTGCTTCCAAAAATCTATCGTGCTTTTGGTTTCAACGTCGCCAATCGTACTTTCAATATTGGTAGGATTAGTTGCCGTTGTCGTTGAAGACGCCAAAAGTGTGTTGGTATTGCGTGTCCCCGCAATCTGAGTTACTTCGCCTGAATTAAGACGCATATTAGAACGGCCTTTACGTTCGAGCTCCAGGTAATTAACGGCATAAATTTCCGTCTTTAAGCTATTGGGCAAAATTTCATATCCCCCGGGAATGGGGTTATAAGCATACCCATATACATCCTCTACCGTTTGCAATACTTGTTCCACAGTAACTTGTTTTAAATTCAAGGTGATTTCTCCTTGAATTTCAGGACTAACGGCAATACTTAACGGCGTACCGGTGACCAAACCAGTAAAAAAAGTACGAGCAGGCACATTTTTGACTGAAATATCAAATCGTCGTTGCACATGATTTTTTTGCGGTGCGCGAATTTTTATGCCGGGAACCAATGCTTTTGTAATTCTATCGGGGGGACGATTTTTCTCAGATTTATAAAACGCTTCATTGCCAGCTATCCCTTGATGCAAAGCAACGTTCATGTCATCTATGGCAGTGCCTTGCGTCGCTTGATGTGTTGAGCAAGCAGCCAAAGCAAGGAAAAAACGAATAGACCTTTTTTCATGCATTACTTCCTAATACCGCTATCAAACAAGTCAATCTTCAGCTTGCGACCAGATTCAGATAAAACAACCGAATTTCTATCAATTGCTATTACCACGGCACTACCAATTGAATCTCCAATACTGACAAATTGGTCATTAATTAAAGCGAGTCGGCGTGATCTTCCAATGATAATGGACTGGAGTTGATACCTTTCTACGCTTGTATCTTTTATACTGCCTATCTGCACCGCAGGTCTGGTAGGATCGCGTTCCTTTGCTACCTGCGCCAATACCTCCCACGATAATAAAATAATTATTATTGTTAAGCAAAATTTAAACAAAACAGGCAGTTTCATTTAACGGCTCCTGTTTCATTTTTTCGTTCACGCTCACCCGATCTTAAGGTGTAAAATTGGACCGTCGCTTTCGCCAATGGGTAACTCACTACCGTGTAATCAAGTTTATCCCAATAAAGCTGCCACTGTAATTGCTCCAAACGTTGCAGATAATGCATGATGGAAAAATAGTCTCCACTTAAAGTCAGCGTATACTGCGTGCGCTCGACGGGCAGGTGGACCGCGTCAACAGGCAATTGCGCTGCCGTGGACTTTTTGTTCATTGGTGAGGAGGCAACCGTTGTCGTTAATGAAGCCATATCAATTTTTTGGGCAGCTTCGCCACGGAGATATTCGGTGTTTGAAAAATCATCAATACGAACTCCTCCTGTTTGCTTCATAATGGCATACAATAATTTCGCTAATTGCTTCTTACCAATAAATCGTTGTTCATAGCGCGCAACTCTGCCTTCAAGTTGGCGCATTTCCTCTTGCAGGCGAGCAAATTTAGCCATTAATTTGGCAACCGTATCATCGGTGGCCATACTCTTAATGGTTTGGCTTCGTTGCAGCAGTTCTGCTGCCTGATGCATTTCATTTTGAATGGCTAAATTAGTCTTAATCAAGGCGCGTTTTTGCGGATAATACATAAGAAAAAGCCATAGGAAGAAAAGAACTGCAAAGGCTGCAAAGAGGATCATGACACGCTCACGCAAACTGTAGCGATCAATGGTGAAACGTAATTTAATTAGACTTTCATTCACTGATGCATGCCTCTGTTTTTACCCAGGCCGATGCCTGAATACGATTCATTTCGATTTTACCGTCGCAGATTTACCTGCTTCCTTTTTTTTCTGGGTTTCTTCCTGACTTATTAATGTATTATTTGCAATTTCAAATTGAATGTAATTTTTATCTTCTATTTTTTTACATAAAACAAGTCAAAAAAACATCCTTAAACACAGGCGCCAACTGTAATTTATAGATGAATAAAGACACAGAAACAGGGTCTAAACTATAACCAATGAGGGATATATCACTGCTATCCTGATCAATATGAATTTCTGATAGCCAAAGTTCCTCTGGAACGGCCAGAGAGAACAATTTTAAATAATGTGAAAAAGGTTTACGCAAAGTGGCATGCGTCAACTCCGCAAATCGCTCTTGTTTCTTGCGCAAAGTTTCCTCATAGGCGCTCACTTGCTCAACTAAAGGTTTATCCATTGCAAACATTGGATAAACAGCGGCGACTTTTTGGAAGGCTACTACTGCTTCAACATGTTTACTGTGAGCCTGTTTAAGCTGTTGGGATAATTGATAGCGGTGAATGCTTTGATTTAAAGAGATGATGGTTAAAATAAAAGCAAGGACAATGACCAGACACCCAATTAAGGCAGCGGGTAAATACCGGGGCTCTTTTGGCAGGGAGTTAAGGAAATTAATTTCTTGCTTCATTGATTACTGGCTCCGGCTCTTGCTGCTCGACTTGATTCAAGGTCATCGCGCCGCCCAAACTATAAAAGCATGCCTGCTGTTCTTTAAAGCCAAGCGACGGTTCCGCCTCCAGATAATCATTTAAATTTAACAATCGTATTTCTTTTGATAATTCCTGTTGTAAAAATTGCAGCAATGGTTTGGACTCATAAAAACCGGGGGTAAACAGGATTTGCTTAGGCTCAGGCAGTTTTAACTCACTTAAGCAATAATCCATGCTACGCTGGATTTCAAGCAATAACTCCTGCGCTCCAGGATCTTGTTCATTCTTCGCCTTACTAACGGTTAATTCTCTTACCAAATATAGATGATTATCATATAAAATCTGGAGTTGGTATCCTCCCTCTTCAAGACTAATGACAATAACTGGCGTATCTGGCTTAGTTGCAATCAGTGCTACAAGGTTTCTTAAAGCAAGTTCCGCAATCCCTATGCTGCTCACTTCTAAATAAGCGGTTTCAAACATGGACACAATAGCTTTCAATCCAGATAAAGGAGTAACAGCAACAAATACTTTTTTCTTTGTCCAACCATCCCATGCAAAGGAATAGGAAAAGCATCCACAGCAATATCATTTAAAGGATAATCAACCAGCCCCTTCAAGCGCCATCTGAATGCTTTGGCCAATTCCTCTTCTGGCAAATCCAACGCATCCATCAACAATAGTTGATATAATTCTTGGGCTAAAATAATACGACATGGCTCGCCAACAACTTGCAAACGCTTCACATCCTCGACAAGACATTGGGTTATTTCACCAGGCAATTTGTTAGGGAACTCGCGATGGTTGGCAAACAGTATCTTTTTATTGTCTTTTACTGCCGCGATGCTGTAGCTCTTTTCTCCCAGGCAGCAGGCAATTGACTGCGATTCCTTTGCATGATATTTGAGCCACAACATCCAAGTGTCCTTGCGAAAAATAACTTTATGTGCCTTATTACACCATGTTTTAAGAGGCTCCGCCAGAATGGTGGCAGGTCAATTTATCATATCGTACCAAGAACTTACTGGTGTATTTTGCGAAGAAATAACACTGACACCATTCAAATCATTGCTTGTTGAGACACCACTGGTGACCGACTCCACCGCCGTGCCATTATAATGAAGCCTGGTCCCATTGGTACCAACCATCCAAATATCAGTAGGACTTGCTACTTTAGCACTTTTTAAATCATTGCCAGTCAACACAAATGGCCCATAGACGGTAAAATTACCGTCAAAAAGATAGGCCACACCGTTATCTCCAACGGCAATGCCTAAATCAGCATAACCATCGCCATTAGTATCCACGGCCGATACACTTCTCATCGGTGCTGTCGTCGTGATTACTGCAGACCATACGCCATCGCGCAAGCGAAACAATTTTCCTTGTGCACTGCTTTGCGACGACCGGCCAACAAAATAAGCCTCTTTCGGCGCATTATTGCCATTACCTATAATGTCTACCCCATAGAGTTGTCCAATGCGGTAAACAGACGATGGGAGTTCTAAATTTGCCCATTGCGTGCCATCATAAATTAAAATAATGCCTCGATTACCCGAACCTGTACCGCTTTGTCCCCCAACCGCGGCGCCAATATCAGCATAGCCATCGCCATTGGTGTCCAATGTTTTAACGGCAAACAAATAACGCTTTTGATTGGAAATACCGGTCGTACTGACCGTTTTGCCGCCACAAGGCAATTGGCACCAATTGGTGCTGCTGTTACTTGCATTGCGAACCCAACGCAAAATCGTCAATGAATTACTTGCCCCGCGTTCACCTACTGCCCAAGCTTCATTGGCAGAGGGCGCATCTACGCCAAACAAATCCGGCGCTTGCGATACACTGACCGTGATATTCGTCCAGTTATTCCCCTGCAACCGTGACAATCGTGAGCCGCCACTTCCATTCGCCACAGCCCAACCCTCATGATAATTCACGGCAGAAATGGCATTAAATAAATATGTACCAGGGGATTGTGATTGCCAACTAAGTTCTGCCGTGCTGCTATTCCAACGAAGAATCATGCCATTTCCTCCTGCAGCAAATACAACCGGTTGTTGTATCCCTTGCTGATATTGACGAACCCCATTAGGATTGCTGGCAGGTGAACGACCTATTGAAGCCATGGTGCATTGATACTGGCTAACCAGCGTGCCACTTGCATGAGTGCTGGCGATGCTACCATCCTGGGCACGAGCAATACCGGCTAACGTCGTTGAATTGGCAATGCGATCATATTCAAATACCTCACGGCCAATCAGTACACGACCATAGGGAGCAAACACCGCGCTGTTATTGACTGAAATGGTCGCAGGAGTGGAACCAGAAGCAATAGCCGTTGATAACGTTGCAAACGCATAACGTGGATTAATGGCATTGGCGGCATCGTTTGCAGCCCCAACGCTAAAACTGCCCGTTGTCATCGACAGACTGCTGGATAACCCAACACAGGTTTGGCGGCTAGCAAGGGCTGCCTGAGTTAAATTTTGCCGGCCCTGCTCCAGCCCGCTTTCCGCTAATGAGGCCGCTTTGCTGGCTGCATCAAGATAAATTACTGCCGTAGAAGCGCGTATCACCATGGCAACCAGGGTCGCACTTAAAATACCAAACAATACGATGATAACCACCGCCGTCAATGTTAAAAAGCCGCGTTGATGTTTCATAATGTTTTTCTAACCACGGTACTGGCCATTAAAGAATAGGGTATATCCCCTTCAATGACCGTCATTGATAATGTTAAAAACCGCACCGCAGAGGCTGTTCCTGTGCTAGCAAAACCTGAATTAAAGTAAGCAAAACTTGCTGAAGAAACATTTGTACACAACGGCTGAGCGCCACCGCCATTAACATTGCGTCTTAACGTCGTTCCATTTAAATCAACCACTATCGTTTGGCCTTGCTGATTGATAAACGTGAGGCCGCTACCACTAACGACCTCAAGGCTTTCCGCACTCTGAATTTCACGCATTAAATTATCCGCCGCAATATTGGCTTTCCCAGCCACAGCAATAATCGGTTTGCCTGCACTGTAGCTGCGAAAACCTTCGCGAAGAATCATGCCCGCAATGCCTGCAACGATTGAAATCAGCACAATCACAAGGAGAATCTCAATCAATGTAAACCCTTTACCTACGTTCATTGAACAAACCTCATAACCACTTGTGCATTGCCTGTTCCCGTCACGGTAACGGTTGCTGTTTTGACATCGCTGCCGGAAGCCACAATCGCACTGCTCACGGCCAATCCTTGTGTACTGGCAAAAGTAGTCAATATCGTACAAGCGGCAGGAGGAGAACCTAGAACACAGGGATCACTGATATTACTAAATCCATTCACTAAACGTTGTTGCAAGATAATATTCATTCGTGCATTGGCAAGCTGTACCGCTTTTAATACTTGGCCTGGTTGATTGCTATTGGCAAGAACTGTATTAAATGCAATAAAAGTCCCTGTAGCCACGATGCCAATCACCACAATAAATACGAGAATTTCAATGAATGTAAAACCTTGCAGTTTCTTTAAATACGCAAAGGCAGGTTTTTGCGCCAGAGGTCTTCTCATCAACATACCACGGCACAAACGATAAATGAATGTTTTAACTAATAGAGTCATTGAATTAATCCCGTCTGAGGCACAACGCTCACAGAACTCGCTTCGCTACCAGAAGTAATGGTAAAACTTAATGTGCTCCCCAGCGGCACCCCGGCATTATTATAAGGTTGACCAAGCGAATCAAACATGACCGTCGTCAATGGAGCGATGCTCACGCCTGCAGGATATGGAACACTGCTTCCTCCTGTCCCAGGATGCGTAACAGGTGTTCCATTTTGATTTTGAATCTGATAAGAATTTGTGCCAACAACGAGACGATAACGTTGATTTTGACTCATGGCCAATACTTTGGTCAGCTGTAAATCTTGTAAAAACACGCGCGCGAATCCTTCCGCCTGAAAAGCTTGTTGGACCCCTGATGGTTGGCACATGCTGACAGCGATGGACATAATGCCAAGGACTGCAATAATAATAACCAATTCAATTAGCGAATATCCATATGGTTGTCTCATCCCATCTCTACCGTATAATGATTGATGTTATTGGAGGTTACTGTTTTAACTGATCTTTTAGTGCCAGTATTTCGTCTCGTATTATTGCGGCCTGTTCAAATTCCATATTTTTTGCATGGGCATGCATTTGTTTTTCTAAAGAAGCCAGACGTTTAGCCAGCTGCTCGGGAGACAATGCTTCATACCTTGTCTTGTTTTCTCTTATGCCGCTTCTGCGGACCTGAGTATGGGAACTTTCCATAATATCTGCCACTGATTTTTGGATTCCTTTTGGGGTGATACCATGTTGTAAATTAAACGCCATCTGCTTGTTACGTCTGCGCTCGGTTTCATCCAGCGCGCGCTTCATGGAGCCAGTTATCGTATCAGCATAGAGAATGGCTCGGCCATGAAGGTTTCGTGCTGCACGACCAATGGTTTGAATTAAGGAGCGGTCAGAGCGCAGAAACCCCTCTTTATCTGCATCAAGAATTGCAACCAGAGAAACTTCTGGCATGTCCAACCCTTCCCGCAGCAAATTAATTCCTACCAACACATCAAACTCACCAAGACGAAGCTCGCGAATGATTTCAACCCGTTCAACCGTATCAATATCCGCATGCAAATACTTTACCTTAACCCCCTGTTCACGCAAATATTCTGTCAAATCTTCAGCCATTCGTTTGGTTAGCGTCGTGACCAACACTCGTTCACCACCGACAACCACTCGGTTAATTTCCGATAATAAATCATCGATTTGATTAACAATTGGACGAACTTCAACCTGAGGGTCAATCAACCCTGTAGGACGCACCACCTGTTCTGCCACATTATCTGAATGTTCTTGCTCATAGGGGCCCGGGGTTGCCGAAACATAAATAGTTTGTGGTGAGCGTTCCACAAATTCTTCAAACCGCAACGGACGATTGTCCAGAGCGGATGGCAGTCTAAAACCATAATGGACAAGCGTTTCCTTACGTGCACGATCGCCACGATACATGCCTCCAATTTGAGGCACAGTAACATGAGATTCATCAAGAACGAGCAAAGAATTTGCTGGTAAGTAATCAAATAACGTCGGGGGCGGATCGCCTGCATTTCTTCCAGATAAATAACGAGAATAATTTTCAATGCCAGAACAATACCCAAGCTCCAGCATCATTTCGATATCAAAATTGGTTCGTTGCTCCAAACGCTGTGCTTCCAGCAATTTATTTTGCGCATTTAGTTCTGCCAAACGTTGCTGCAGCTCTTCCTTGACCAAATCAATGGTTTGTAAAATACGTTCGCGCGGCGTAACATAATGCGTTTTAGGAAAAATAGTAACGCGCGGTAAGCGTTGCAAAATCTCTCCCGTTAATGGATCAAACGTCGCAATATTATCGATTTCATCATCAAACAATTCGATGCGCACTGCATCTTTTTCGGCGTCAGCAGGAAATACATCGATCACATCCCCATGCACCCGAAACTGTCCTCGCTCTAACGTTTGGGGACTACGAATGTATTGCATTTCTGCAAGCCGTCTTAAAATTTTACGCTGATCGCATTGTTCTTTTCGGGAGAGATGTAATACCATACGCAAGTATGAATCCGGATCCCCAAGGCCATAAATAGCGGAAACCGTCGCCACAATGATGGCATCTTTACGCTCAATAAGTGCCTTGGTGGCTGACAGACGCATTTGTTCAATGTGCTCATTAATGGAAGCATCTTTCTCAATGAATGTATCCGAGGCAGGAACATAGGCTTCAGGTTGGTAATAATCATAGTAAGAAACAAAATATTCCACTGCATTTTCGGGAAAAAATGTTTTAAATTCGCCATATAATTGCGCCGCCAGTGTTTTATTAGGCGCCATAATTAATGTTGGTCTTTGTAAAGCCTGAATCACATGTGCAATAGTATAGGTTTTACCCGAACCAGTTACACCTAAAAGGATTTGACGGGCTAATCCGGACTCAATACCGTCGACCAAGGAAGCAATGGCCGTAGGCTGATCCCCTGCCGGCCGATAGTTTGCGTAAATTTTAAATACTTTCTTCATAATATGAACTATATCATAGGAGTTTAATGATGGATATTGTGCTGGCAGATAGAATACAGCAAGTCAAACCATCGCCAACGCTGGCGGTTGCTGCCAAAGCAACGCAAATGAAAGCGCAAGGGTTTGACGTCATCGGCTTAGGTACTGGTGAACCCGACTTCGACACTCCTGGGCACATCAAACAAGCAGCCATTGCTGCCATCGAGGCAGGCTTTACAAAATACACCGCTGTAGATGGAATCGCCGAGTTAAAACAGGCGGTAAAAAACAAATTCAAAAATGATAATGGCTTGGATTACGAATTAAATCAGATTCTTGTTTCCACTGGTGGCAAACAAAGCATTTATAATCTATGCCAAGCCTTTCTTAATGATGGTGATGAAGTTTTAATTCCAGCGCCTTATTGGGTCTCCTATCCGGACATGGTGCTATTGGCAGGTGGCAAGCCTGTAATTATTTCTGCTTCCTCAGCACAACGTTATAAAATTACAGCCGAACAATTAGATGCAGACATCACTCCCAAAACCAAATTATTTTTCATTAACAGCCCTTCCAATCCCTCGGGAATAGCTTATTCCTATGCCGAATTACAGGCATTGGGAGAAGTGCTTAAACGGCATCCGCAAGTCTTAATTGCGACCGATGACATGTATGAACATATCCTATGGTCCCAGCCTTTTGTTAATATTTTAGACGCTTGTCCCGAATTATACGAGCGCACCATTGTCCTTAATGGCGTTTCAAAAGCTTACTCAATGACTGGCTGGCGTATTGGTTATGCCGGTGGCCCTGCAAAATTGATTGATGCAATGAAAACCGTACAATCACAATCCACCTCCAATCCTTGCTCAATTGCCCAAAAAGCCGCTGTCGCTGCTTTAAACGGTGGCTATGAAACCGTGAAACAAATGGTCAAAGCTTTTCATGAACGTCATGATTATGTTGTTCAACGGCTGCACAGCATTGCAGGCGTTGAAGTAATTCCAGCCGATGGCACATTTTATATTTTTCCCAACGTTCAGGAAATTATTAAACGTCGCGGTTTTGCCAATGACTTGGAGTTTGCGGATAGATTATTGCAAGACGTCGGAGTGGCGCTCGTTCCTGGCTCTGCTTTTGGCAGTGAAGGATGCATCCGTATCTCTTTTGCCACCAGTATGGATACCCTTCGTGATGCCATGGATCGCCTGCAAAAATTTTCAGAACAGTAATTAATTTCATTTCATCTATTGACCCGCCAGCGGAATCGATCTAAGATTCCGCCTCATTCCCCGGTAGCTCAGTCGGTAGAGCGGATGACTGTTAATCATTAGGTCACAGGTTCGAGTCCTGTCCGGGGAGCCACACCACATGTGACTGGCTCTTCCCCAAATCCGGGCTCTTTCCCATTTAAGGGGGCAGCTTTAATCACCCGCAGAGGACCTTAACACGTACTCTATAATTTTCAAAATTTCTAAAACCATAAGCTCTTCGCTGAATGAGTTTCATTTTGCGATGAAAGCCTTCTGTTATTCCATTTGACTTACTAAATCGCCACATTCTGGCCACTTCATCTTTCCAAGCCCAAAGTGTTTTACCTAATGATGCTAATGCTTTAAAACCACTTTGCTTTAACTCAGCCAACATTTCTAAGAAAGTAGGTATTACTTTACGGCACTCATGCTGTGTTAGCGCCCTTTTCATTAATAGTGAGTGCAGTTGTTGCTGAAATTGATATATAGCCTCTATTGCAGGATTTTCAGTGAAAAACGCATCTCTTTTGACTTTCTTCTCATCACTTAAGTTATCAGGTCTTGTTCTTAATAAGGCTAAGATACCTCTATTGTTTTTAATTTCAGTGGAGAGTTCTCGACAGGTCATCATACACTGATGTTGAATTAAACGGATTACATGAAACCTATCAGCCACTATCATAGCATTAGGAAAGTACTTCTTTACTAAGGAACGGTATGTACTGCTCAAGTCCATACAAATCACTTTGACACGTTCTTTTCCAGGTAATTGCTGGAGATATTCTTTTAATTCTTGCTCACGACGGCCACGAACCACATCAAATATCTTATGTTTTCTTAGGTCACAAAAAGTAGTTGCAAACCCTTCTTTCTTACTGAAAAAATGTTCATCAATACCCAGTACCACAGGACATGGTTTATTGATTAATTCTCGATGTTGCTCTTCATAATGCCGCTGATACCAGCGCTCTATGGTCGCTTTTCCTTTCTTATAACGCTCTGATAAATCTTTTTGCGATACCCCGCGGCTATGCTCATGAAACACTGCAGCTTGAGCTCGCCAAGTAGCACGTTGATGTTTATTGATACCGGGAAACTGTTGATTACCATAGCGACAACAAGTATGACAATAAAGCTTATACGCTTTAAACCTCAATACACTTCGACGATGCCCTATTAACTCATGGTGTACTGTTCTTACATACGATGATTTCTTGCGAACCTGCTTACTTTGGCAATGACTACACCGAGCTAATCGGTTATAAGTTACATCTAATAATAAGGGTTGATACCCACTCACTTTTAATATGGAAAATCCAGGTAAATTTAGGATAAGATTGTTCTTAGGCACTTTAATCTCCTTTTGATCGCTAAATCAAGGACTTAGTCTAGACTAATTTGATTAAAGTGCCCCCTTAATTGGTGTAGAGCCGACTTGACTTAGTCTAGACGTAACTCCCCACGTCATCCCGAGTGCAGCGAGGGATCTCCAGCAACTGGCAGGTATTAAATTAATGTAAAAAAGACTTGAAAAATTATGCGGTTATGATCAAATAGCTGCATGAAAGACCATGAACAAATCATCACAACGCTTTTGGCAAAGATTGCTGAACTGGAAAAAATCGTAGAACAGCAAGCTGCACGAATAGCAGAGCTGGAAAAACGACTGAACAAGAATAGCAGCAACAGCTCAAAGCCCCCTCAAGTGACGGTTAGGCAAACTACTCCGTACGACATCACTACGTGAAAATGGGAAACGTAACAGTGGTGGCCAAAAAGGCCACAAGGGCGAAACGTTAAAACAGATTAAATCACCAGATATTGTCAAAAACCATGTATTGCTAACATGCCCGGATTGTTATGGTTCATTAGTTTCAATGCCGGTGATTGGAATTGTGAAGCGCCAGGTTTTTGATATTCCACCACCCAAAATTGAAGTCACGGAACATCAGGCTGAAGTAAAATATTGCGAGTGCTGTAATAAAACGATAACAGCAGCATTTCCTGCAGGTGTTCTTGCCCCTGTCCAATACGGTGAAGTTATTCGTAGTTGGAGCGTGTATTATCAATATCAGCATTTTATTCCAGAAGACAGGCTGCAACAGTTGTTTTATGACCTGTACGGAATTCAACTGGCTACTGCAACACGGACTGGATATAACCGGATTGCCTTTGATACATTGGCATCATTTGAAGAATCGGTATTGTCTGCAGTCAAAACTGCTGCCGTAAAAAACCTGGATGAAACAGGGTTTCGTGTGGCCGGAAAAACACAATGGTTGCATGTGGCATCGACTAAAACGGCAACTTATTATCACATATCTCCAAAACGAAAATCATTACTGGATGGCCTTTCAGGTACCGTCATTCATGATCACTGGAAAAGTTATTACAATTTGGGAGGTGTGGAGCATGCCCTATGCAACCAGCATCACTTGCATGAATTAAAAGCAATAACCGAGCATGACAAAGAACCATGGGCACAGGCTATGACCCGACTATTACGTGTTGCTCTTCGCTGTCGTCATTTTAATGCACATCATGCAATACCTGTTGCTCGCATCAAGCGGTTGACCAACATCTACAAGAAGATTATTCGAGATGGCTGGCGTATCATGAAACGCTGCCGCCATTGCCATGCAAAGGCAAACAGGGTCGACAACCTCGACGGACAGGTCACAACCTCTTGTGGCGTTTATTTCATTACAAACAAGACGTTTTACGGTTTCTTCATGATCTGGCAGTTCCATTTACCAATAATGATGCTGAGCGTGATTTACGAATGATGAAATGCAAACAAAAAATATCTGGTGGTTTTCGGACCGCTCAAGGCGCTGAACAATTTGCTCGTATCCGAGGATTTATCAGTACGATCCGTAAACAAGGATTAAGCATTATCAGTTCCATCCAATCTATATTTTCTGGTACTATCCCTGTGTTATCAGGAATCTGAGATAACAATACAGTCCAACAGAGCAAGGAATAGTATATGCATACGGAGTCTTACGTTTACCTTCTGACCAATAAACACAATAATGTTTTGTATACCGGTGTTACCCATGATTTGATACGCCGTGTTTATGAACACAAAAATAAACTGGTGGCTGGATTTACCCAAAAATACAATGTGGATCGACTGGTTTATTTTGAAGTTTGTTCAGGCATCGTCATGGCTATTGAGCGAGAAAAACAAATCAAAGGGTGGTCTCGAAAAAAGAAGCAGGATTTGATTAATGCATTGAATCCTGAATGGAACGATTTGTATCCATCGCTACTTTAAAAATTGTGCCATTGCAGGGAGATCCCTCGCTGCACTCGGGATGACGTGGGGAGTTACGTCTAGACTAATTTGATTAAAGTGCCTCCTTAATTGGTGTAGAGCCAGCTCTCGTTGATTTTAAGAAATAAATTACTATAAAAATCAGTTTTAGAACAATCTCCATGAGTTCACTCGTGTTGACAACTCATCTTAAACCCTACGCCACGCAGCTTGTCCACGAGAGCCATAGAGTCTGGACAAGCCGCAGAACAGGCTGAATAAGGGCTATTAACAAACCCTAAGGAGATCCTGGTTTGTTGAGAAAGCTCGGTTCAAGTTCCGATACTCTACCAGTCGCTAAGATATCTTTGAATTTTGCTGCTAACGCAGCTTGCTTTATCATTGGCACACGTGATGAAAAAGGTTCTGGGTCCACCAAAGGAACTGGAGAAACCTCTCTTTCTGATCCCGTAAACTCAATATCCATTTCCTCTCGTCTAGGAGCTTGGCTAAAAACACTTTCGTGTGTTGGCCCATCCCGATTCTGCACTAACCAATAAGAACCACTATCTGTAGGAATAGAAACGATGTCTAAATGCGCATCACCTTTGACTGCATCCGGTCCAAGCGCCTGCACAATCGCAAGCAAAACAGGATGGCTTCTGTTAATATTTGTCCCACCAGGAGCTAATTCATCCCCCATAAGTGTTAGATAACGCCCGGGAAAACCCAAGTTATGCAGAACCTTCATAGCCAGATCCGATAATTCAAAATCCCCCCCAGAACACACAACCACCGATGCCATAGGTTTTGGATTGCTCATCATAATCACCATCATGAATAATAATAGCATTTATTGTTTTATAATAGTGCTTGTTGTGTATAAATACAACGATTAAACAGGGAGAACAACACCGCAATGATGTCAGGAGCTGAGGGTTAGAAAGACATAAAGCAAGCGTAGCCTGGGTGCAGGTTCAAAGGATCGAAACCCAGATTCCACTTTCGTTTCACCCAGGCTACATTGGCTTCTAGTCTAGGTTTTAATAAAATTAAGGAGTAACTCTAGGAGCCTCTTCGTATCCTTCTTCAACCTCAGGAGTAATTCCAGGAGAGTTTTCGCCTCTTTCTTCAAACTCATAGGAAAAGAGTTTTGGCTTTCTGATAAGACCAAACATACTAAGACGACTCACACGACCAGGACCAAACTCCGATGCTGACATCCTTGCAGCATCATTACCATTGTAATTTTCGCCACTCCTTACCAGATGTTCTGATTCTCTTTCAAGACCTACAGGCGCAGAGCCATAACCTATTTCATAATCTTTTTTAGGCGCCTCATTGGTGACTACTTGATAGGCAATACGGGCTATTACTTCTGTTTTTTGATAATAGCCCCCTAAATTGACGAAAGGAAGTTTGCTTAAAAATTCAACCAACAGACTGATAAAAGCATTCCATATCCCACTCGTACGGTTAACATGAGCTTTTTGTATATCTTGAGCCCGCTGCTCTATCATCTCTCTGTCTCTATCTGAGAAAAAGGCATTAAAATGCTCAGGAGGTGTCGTACGCAGATATTGCGTAAATCCTTTCAGATATTCACCGCTAGAACTAATTTCCTCAGGATTTGCCCCATAGGCAATGGCAAGCACCGCCATATCGTAATAACCGTTAGCCAAGGCAGCAATCATCAAATGATTGAATACCTGTTCCATTAAGACTACCTCGTTATCTCGCGCATAACTTAACAATGATCGAACCATAGGTACGTAATTATTCTTACAAGCATTTTGCAACATAGAATTATAATCGATAACCTTCGGCGCCATACAGAACAATAATTGATCAATCAATGCCACGTTACCTCGCTCTGCAGCTTTATCTAATATCTGTTGTTTAGTTTCCTCTTGCAACTTACTAAACTCAGCAGGAGTCAATAAGTCAATAAGCGTTTTCGCACCCTCCAAATTCTCAAATTGTACCGTTTCCAGAATTGCAAGTGCTTTATCCATTAGTGTTAAAGCAGGGTCGCTTTTAATGACCGCCTCGAGAATTCTCATATCTCCCTGGCGACAGGCAAAATATAAGGCAGGCGCTCTTTCCTTTAAGCTTCCAGAGTTACTCATTTTTACAGGTAGCGCAGGACGCTTTGCATTGTCCGGGCGTTTTAATCCAAGCAAATATTCAACAACCGGATATTTCTCGCTTTTAATGGCCAGCTCCAACGCCGTTAACCCACGCTCACCATTTTTTTGTTTTAAACTGTTTGTAACCTTTGCACCATACTCAACCAATATTTTGACATGCTCGAGTTTTCCTACTTGAGCCGCAACCATCATTGCCGTATATCCACTCGTATTTTTTGCATTCAAATCAAGCTCAGGATGCGCCAGCAACGTTGCTCCTATTGCTATTGCAAATTCATCCGCATCTAACGTTAATACGGCACGGTGCAATGTTAATGCTTCGAGATCAAGAGAAGAATCTTCTATTTCAATCGCAAGTCCTGCCCGGACATCCCGAACATCCCCTGTTGTAATGCTTTTAAGAGTACCCACATGGCTCATCCAACTTTGTAATTGGGCATTCAATATTCGACGATTCACTAAGGTGTGCAGATAATCAATGGTTTCATCCATAGCCTTATCAAAAGATTCAGGCTGATCCTCAAACAACCATTGCTGCATTAACTCGTCGCGTTCAAGAAGGCCGCTGCAATCAGTAGCATCCATGATTTCACGTAATTGTGGCAATTTGAATACTTCAAAAATTTCAAACAGGGAATGGCCACCGCTGTTGTAGATCATCAACGCGGTAAAAGCCTTCATATAATCTTCAAAATAATCACCATGAAATGGATGCCCCTCGCGTTTTTGCATTAAAATATTGCGAAGCATGGCTAAAGTAGTGCTGGAAATACCATTAGAATATATATGCGTTTGTCGGGCAAATAAGTGTTGGCTCCACTGACTTTCAATCATAAAATCAGCTTGATCCGCTGAGCGTTGAAATGGCGACACCACCATGCGTGTATGCGTCACCGTAACAGGAACTTCTTTTTCAATACCCTCTGCATCCCTAACTATTTTTGTGACAGGAACGCGCTTTACCTGACCATCTGCATCCACTTCATCCTGATAAAGAGGAACTTCATATTCCTTCATACCACCATCTACCGCAATATCAGTAAACGGTAATGGTATGGTAGAGCGAATAAGGCCCTTTGCAGCAGTAAGAACATGCTCATGTTCTCGTTTTATTTTTCGGCCACGACCATCCATCCCCATAGTAAAAACACTATCTTCATAAATATCGGCTGGCATAGAATGATCATGTTGTGTATTTAGCGTAGCCAGAATGGTGCTCTTGGCTATTTCACACAAATTGTCGCAAGCCTTAGGAGAGAGTCCATGAAAATCATGGGTTTTTAATTTGTAAATAACTTCTGCATATTCAAGTTGATATTTGTTAAGTGATGGATGCATATTTCCATCTAAAATCAATTCAACAGCGGCCTTTTCTTTGGGTTTATTAGCAAGCACTCTCGATAGATTATCTTTCAGCTTTCCAGTGAAAGCTTGCAATTGTTCAGTTTCCAAGGCTTCCGCTGTTGGTGCAAGCATGTGATAGGCTAAATGCGTTTCAAAATAACGCCTTGAGGGATCTGCATTAACTAGCTTTGGATCAGCGCTTACCCTAAATTGTTTTTCATCCGCCAAAAGCTCTTTAATATTTGTAATGAACGCTTTGTCATCTTCGGACTTTATGCCTTCCAGATATAGCACTTTCAGCTTCGAAATAATCTCAGCGTCAACACTTGCCTTTTTACAAGCACGGATAAGCATCAGTAAGCTTTCACCTACCGTTAATACGACTTCCGCACCAGAGCGATTCGCACTAATATGGGTCTCAAGAGCATTGCTAATTTGGACCATTTGACCTTCTGTGAATTTCATGATGATGGCTCACAAATTTTCTCATCTTGCTATGATATCATAACAAGATAATTTTTGAACTCTATTTATACATATTGATGTCATTTGACACATTGTGAATCTCGACTATATTTTATTTTTTACCAAAACCTCCCGTAAATTAGTTGATCTTCATACTTGTACGAGTAACCTAGTAACCCGATGAACAATGGTTGTCAACTTTCATGAGCATCCAGGAATCATTGCATTGGCGCGCCCAGTAAAATCACCATCAAGATGTTCATCTTGCTTGACCATTGTATGCGTTTTTTCCTGAACATACTCAACACAGCGTTTTAAACGTGGATCAGGATAACACTCAAGGATATAGTTATAGGCAGCAGCACTATCAGTAGGGGGTGCATAGCGACTTGACACAGTAGGTGCTGCAAACATACTGGCATCATATTCATCCAGGGAAGTAGACAAATATCGATGGCGGTGAATTTGTTGCGTGTAGGTTATCTGTTCAACCAATTCATGATGTAAAAAATGCCCCAACAATGACTGACTTGGTCCAGCCTCAACACACTCATCTTCTGCGGCAAGAACATCATACAGGATTTTTTGTTTAGCCACTCGTTTTATTAGATGATCTTTTCCATCCGCCATAAGACGCATATCAACTATTAATTGCGCTGCGGGAAGCGCTCCCTCACACACAAAAAAATCTTCCAGACGAACAGCTCCCCCTTGAGTGGGCCAAGCATCCACGACTAATAAATCTTTAATTCCAGGTTTTGTTAAAGAGATAAGATGCCCTCCCCCAAGATTTCCTACGACAACGAAAGTATGGGGAAAGTCTCTTCCACCCATTCGCATGCCACAAATATTAATGGGTGTCCCAACAGGTAATATGGCGCATAACAAAGTTGCCATGACATGTGCATGCTGGTCGCAATTTCCAGTTAAACTTAATACTGCACAAGCAGCATTTCTTGCGACGTAATTCCTGCGAGCATTTTTAGGTTCATAGGAAGGAATATGATAAAAAAATGTTTGCTTAATACCCGCTTTAAACAATGTTTGCCAACCTTCTGCGTTGGCCTTTTTTAGGGACTCCTCTCTTAAACCATGGTCAGTTCGGCTTAAATACAACCAACTCGTTCTATATTTCCCAGCCTCCCACGAACGCCCACGACTCGCTACCACATCATCCAAATTATTTTCCGCACCCAGCGCCAGCAAGGTTTTAGTAAGATAAGCCGCCGCATCACATAATGCTATTATGCTAGGAGGACGAGTCGCTTCAGCAGTGGCGACACCAGCAGCATCACCTACATCAGCGGAACCAGCAGCGGTACTGGTACTATAAGGTTCAATATAATGCCTCCGCTTTTTTTCTAACCTGTCCTCTTCAAAATGACGTTTAATCGCTTCTTCATTGCTGGACATATGTTTTTTAATGTAAATTAAAAGTTCAAATAGTATAATACCAATTCATAAACGAGTACAGTCTTATCCATCTTTTTAAGATAATTGCACAAAATTATATCTAATTTTACTTTTTGGGCTTTGCACCTAATTCCCCTTAACTCTCACCCGCCGGGCATAATGACAAAATAAAACACAAGTTACTTGCTATTTTCTCAGAATATCGAGTAACCTGTAATTGGTTGACCACGTATAAGGAGATCTAAAATGGATGGAAAAGATAAGCGTTATACGAGACCACGTAAAAGACCTGCTTTCTCAAGCGCTGAACATTCAACCACTTCTGGTTCTTCAGCAGCTGAGCATTCGCTGGCTTCTAGCTCCACGCACGCCGCGCCAACTCCCCTCCGCACTTCATCAGCCACTGCGCCAGGTTTTTTTAGTTCAGCGCCACCAAAGGTGCAGGTCAGTTTTGATCAGCCTTCTCTTCTTTTATTGATGGGCATATTGCAGGAACTAAGAACCCGAAATGAAATTTAACTGGCAAAAATAAAGATTGAGGAAGCTCAAAGACAAATGGAAATAGAAGCGGCACGCGAGGAATTGGAAGCGGCACAAAAAGCGCAAAAAGAGGACGAAGAACGATTTAACAATGACATAAGACCCACGATGTATGCATAAATATTTCGAGCCTTTAATGATCATTAAAGGCTCGACTATAAATATTCTTCTCTCTGCCGACTTAACCAGCAATCAAGCGATGCCTATATAGTAAATAGGCAAGCAATAAAAGACTCTGGAAATGAATCTCATTGAACATATGATTAACCATGCGATTATAAATAGAAAAATCATTCATTTTATTTATGACGGTTATGTTCGCCAAGTCGAACCACATCATTACGGGATTTTAAACCAATCCATGCAACTTCATGGTTATCAAATTAGTAATGGCAGTAAAAGCGGGGAACTTCCTGAATGGCGAAATTTCAAATTTGATCACATTCAAAATTTATCCATCAATGACCATACGTTTGAGCGCCGACCGGATCATCATCCATTCAACTCAAACTATTCCAAAATCATTAAAACAGTTTAAATCAGCAAAACAAATAAGACTAAATTGCGCGGGCCATTTGCTTTCTTGTTTCTGCAACAAAAAAATCCATTTTGCCTATTGACGTTCCATTCAGAACCGTCTATTTTACACACCCAACAGGTGCTTTTTTTCATTATTTTCGCTGGATTTTCCTAGCTAATATAAGGAGTTTTTTCTTATGTGGTCGAAACTTTTTTCCGCCTCGATTTTGGGGTGTGGTTTTGCGTTGAGTGGTTTTTTATTGCAAAAGGTTTAACTGATTCCAGAGAATACAGTCGCTTTGTGGAAGTGAAAGGATTAGCTGAACGCATTGTAAAATCCGATGAAGCCATATGGACATTAAACATTAAATTGGTGAGTAACGAACTCCCAGCTCTCTATCAAGCCATTGATGAAGCACAAGGCAAAACTCATCAATTTTTAAGTAAGCAAGGCTTTAAAGACAGTGAAATCAGTACCAATCCCGTCGCTGTAACTGATAATCAAAGCGTTTCATACAATCAAAATCAAGACATGCCGCGCTACAGTGCTGATACAGGATTAACCGTCACCACCGCCAATGTGGACCAGGTAGCGGCTGCAATACAAAAAACAGGCGATCTTGTCCAGCAAGGAATCGTCGTTACCACATCCAACGCCATATATCGGTTCAACGACTTAAATGCGATTAAACCAGACATGCTGAATGACGCCACGCAAAGTGCCTATGAAGCGGCAAAAAGCTTTGCCGATAATGCAAAAGCAGCCTTAGGTTATATTCGCTTGGCAAAGCAAGGATTATTCACCATTGCAGATGCCAACTCCAACTATGACAGCGGCAATGCCATTATGAAAAAGGTACGTGTCGTAACGACGGTTGAATATCAATTGAAATAAAAAATTCAGGCCTGTTGTCATTTACGCTCAAAAAATTAACAACAGGCCCCAAGCGTTTAAATTATAACGTTGGCATGAGTTTTTTTGTAATATCTCCTTCCAAGGCAATATTGGTTGGATCAATGGATAAAAGAGGTGCTCCTTCAGCAAAATTAATTTTATTTAAATCGATCCAAATGATATTCGGCGCTGAAGTCGAATTGAAGTAATACACCTTATTAGTAGCGTCTGCAACGCTTACCCAACGAGTCGCCCAGGCATCTTCTGTTTTATTGCCAGACGTATCTACCGCACCAAACGGAACCATTGCCGTACGCATGACGGCTAAAACACCGGCAATGGATTCCAGCTGAGAGTTTGGTTTAGGCAATGTTTTTAAAAAGGTCGCAACACGAACAAAACGGCTTAGAGGATCGGGGTCGCCTGGCAGAGGTAACTTCCCACCAAATCCTTGATAGCGTTTAAGATTGGCAAGTTGAATATTATAAGCCGGCTCATTAGTCATCACTTGATATTGTCGACCATGATAAACATGCATTTTTCCTTGAATGAATTCAATGATGGCGGAATCGCCAGTTGCATCTTCCATGGCCAAATGCAATGGCCAAATCTTATCATATACTTTTGTTGCAACAATCTGCAAATCTTTTGTACCCTGCAACGCTTCATCGACGGTTGCAAAATTATCAAGCACATATTGCGCCCATAAAACGTTGGATATCTTTTGAGCATCACTGTTACTTTGCGGATATTGCGTTTCCGCTAAATAAAGCAAATGCACCACCAGCCCTTTTTCATTCATTCCATCGGACACAGCATTGGAATGAAAAGCTGTTACAGCCAGCGTGCCATACTTAGAGCTCCAGGTTAATGAATTCTCTCCAGCCTCGCCTGAATGTTTTGTTCCTCGAGGCATGGCTTTAATTAAGGGCAAATCAGAAGTATAAAGATCAACCGAGCGAGCAACGACCCGAGAAATACCATTGTCATTCCAAAATACGGTCGTACAGGCGTGAGAGGTAAACGAAATAACGTTTAGAATAAATGCAATAACAATAGTAAAATTTCTAGCTTTTCTCCATTTCATGATCATGATGCAATCCTTTTGCCCAAAAATAAATTAATATAATAAAACGCCTGAAGGGTTATCAAACCCTGTCCCCTTAGAATCTCTACATTCGCTTAATGAGCCATCCGCTATATCAACTGAACAAACAAATACTTTATTCAGCAAAGAATTGGGAACATAGGCGCGTGTTCCTATATCATTAAATCCAATGTTTCCAAATCCATCAAAACGCCCATCTGTCGTCGCACAACTGCTTAACGTTCCCACATTGGCATCTACTCGACAACGGATAATCCTGTTATTGTTATTATTAGCAATATAAGCAAACTGTCCTGAGGGATTTAAGGTAATTCCTTCCGGTCCGTCAAATAAATTATTACCGTTGGTGGTGACACACACATCACTCAGTGTCGTGCCAACGGTATTGCAAATAGAAACAGAGCTGCCAGTAAAATTTGATATATAAGCTATTGTTCCTGCAGCATTGAGCGTCATATCCGAGGGGGTAGCAAAATCTGGGCGAATAACGGTATTACAAGGTGTTTGCAACGCCCCCGTTGTGCCATCAACTTGACAAATAGACACGCTACCAGCAGCATTTGAAATATATGCCAACGTTCCGGCAGAATTAAGAACAACCCCATCTGGTCTATTGAAAGGACCATTGTTTATAGTCCTGCAATTACTTAATGCTGCCGTTGAAGTATTAATACGGCAATAAGAAACGCTGTTATTGCCAATATTTGCCACATATAAGATCGTTCCAGCAGGATTGGTCGCAATCGCCTCCGGATTACCAAATCCATTAAATCCAGCAGCAGTAATAGCGCAATCTTCTAAAGCGCCATCCGCCGGATTCACTTGACAAAGAGAAATACTATTACCTTGCCAATTGGTTATATAAGCGTGCTGCCCTGCAGGGACTGAAGAAATCGCTAAACCATCGGCCTGACCTGGCTGAGAGCAAAGAAATGGATCCGGGCTCGAATTACCTGACCCTTGAGTTTTACAGACTTCAGGACCACCATCAATGCGCGATGGAATCTGATTACCATTGACTTGCAACGTCAACAAACAATGTTGCCCGGGAGCCAGCGTAAACGGATTTGAGCAATACCCTGTTCCATTCGTTCTCTGATTTACACCGGTGATGGCTTTTATGGTTAACATTCGGGTGATTTTTGTCTTATTGGTAACCACATATTGCACCGTCTTGACAAAGTTCGTTGGCAATAAAAAAGCCGTTGGCGTCGTTGGAATGATGCTAAATTTAGGCTGTGTTTCTGCATGCACTCCATTTCCCAAGCAGAGTATGCACAGTACTAGTAATACATTCCTAACGTATCTTCCATTCATTTTCTAACCTTAGGTAACATACATTATGGTAAATTGCAGTTGCTGAACGTAGAGATGACTGAGCTGCAATCCTTCATTGAGTGACTGGCACGGTGCACGAGCCAAATTATTGCGACCCCAATCAGCAAACTCATAACCAATCCCCGCTTGCCAATGAGGCGACAATGATTTTTGGATGCCGGCTCCAAGGGTATAACTAAATGTTGTCTTGGTATTAGCTCTAAAATTTGGTGCAGGAACTTCTTCGAAAATTTTAGGGGTAATAAAAAATCATGGGCACGATTAAAACCAACACCAAGACTGCCACTGACATAGGGTTGAAGAAAACGTTCTGCAAACCCAATAATCCGACCTTTAAGTGCAACCCCAACATGATTGATTTTGTAGTTATACGTAAAGTTATTAAAATCCGGATCGGCATCCTCCCAAATATCCCCGGATAAGCCAGCATTTCCTGTGGCATTAATGGCCAGCCCAAATTGTCCAATAAAATTAGTGCTTAGATTTTTCTGCAGCCCTAAAAACAATTCCCCCGTAGCAAACGAACTGGTCTCTTTATTGGCTGTATAAGTTTTTTCAATGTCAGGCTGCAGGAAAAACGTTTGGGTTTCACCGCCACTTGCCCAAGAAGGGGAAACACTGACGCCAATGACTGGTTTCCAATGATATTGAACCTCTTCGGCGCCCATTGTACCTGCAGTACCATTCATAGAGGGCAAGACACAGCACAAAGCCACTATTTTACTGATGTTCTTCATGGTGCGTTAACCCATCATTTTTAATTTAAAATCAAGATAAGGCCCATTTAAATTTAAGGTGCTTTGTCTCGTATCCGTCGATTGAATGGCCATTGTTCCCGTTGCAAATTCAGGCGTTGCAGCGCTATCTCCTGCTTGTACTAATGTTGCAGGAATAACATTAGATATGGCATTAATGTAACTGGCCACACGATAACCAAACTCAATGGTTAAATTAGATAACGTTTTGGAAGACCATTGATAAGCCAACCCTAATTTTGCATCAAAAGCAGGAACAACCTGAGTCATCGTAGGAGCATCCACCCATTGTTTACTGACCGGAATCCCAACCTCCGACAAAGGTTGTGAAGTTGAGGTAAACTGATCACTGGCACGGATAGTCCCAACGGTTAACATACCCTGAGCTTGAGTAACTACGCTAAAACCATGTTTCATATGATAACGAGCCTGCAGGCCAAGATCAGGCCCGGCACCAAGATATTTTGAAGTATTTTTTGTTTGAAATGAATACGTAGGATCCGGTGCTAAACCGTAAGTGAGCGTCGTTGGCAATGCGCCAGGAAAATCACTGAATGTCGTTGTAACGGTTTGATTAAGATTAAGAATATTAATTCCACTAAACAGTCTGGCTTGCAAGGCCCCCTCATCAAAGGTAAATAATCGCCCTATCTGCAACGCAATATTGTCAAAATCAATCTTCACCGTACTGCTCGCATGTTTAATGCCGAAAACAGCAGGCCCTACGTCATAAGGAGGTGCAACGAATTCAACATTTACAAGACTGACAGCTGGATCGGCTTGCTTGGACGCTGAAGCAGAGGTATTTAAATGCAACCAATCAATGGAGACATTATAATAAGGAGAGTCATAAAAAGAATAATCAGCACCAAGCTCAAATGCAGGCGCATAAGGAGGGTTAAGAACCTGATAAGCCCAATCCTGGCTATAAGGTTGAGTATTGAAAACAAACACCGAGTATTTTAAATCGTTGTTAGTCGGTTGTAGATATAGCAGAGAAGCATGTATATTTAATTTTCCTTTTTCAGGAAGAGAAACGTCTTTTTCACTGACTTTTGCGAAAGAACTTGAACTATAGAAACCCAAAAAAAGATTGGCTAAAAAGAAAGGTAACGCTCGATACTTCATAACTCTTGATCTCCTATCAAAGCAGGAACATTCCACTGCGGTGCTCATTGATAACGGTTAACGACAAACAATTTAATCGTAAATGGCATCATTAGGATAAGAAGTTACTATCCATGGCAGGATAATAATTCATTTAATATCCAGCTAGCAAAATTTTTTTAACGTCGGTCTATAGCCTACTCTTTGAATTTAATATTTCGCTTCAGCACCTGCAGAAATCATAAGCTTGGAGCATCCTTGCCCACCGAAAGCAGTGCTTCTTCTTTGCCGGCAGCAACAATTTCGCTGATTTCACAAGCCTTTGGAAATATCTTATTGAACCAGCGCATCGTAGCAAACCATGCCGACTCAATATTAGTAGTAACACTAGGATCTTCTGAAAATAAAGAAAAAAAGCTGGCATAGTTCCCTATTTTGGCACCTGATACTTGATACTCCGGCAATAATCCTAACCGAATTTTAGGAATGGATAACACTTCATGAATGCTATGCAAGCCTCCACTTACCATATAGACCAAGACCGCTAATAAATAATAATTTTTATCTTGCTCTGTTGTAAAATTTCCCAAAAGCGCTAATGCTCCTAAAAATACCGACGTCATTCCGGATGGCCCTGCTACATAGGGAATATCATGACACGTTAAGGAAACTACATAAGGAGATTCAAGTCTCGCTTTCTGGCACATGCAATCAGGATACCAGTAAGAACTCCTGGTCGGCATTAAACGTCTGTCTTCGACATGGGTGACCAAACCTAAATGATTATCTAAATTAGAATCAAATTCAGCACGGCCTCTATCAGAATAAAGCCCAGGTGAAAAAGCTATGTATTGTAAAAAAAAATGTGCAAGACATTTATAATCACCTGGGGAATAAACCTCATTTAAGTACTCCTTAAAATCTCCGCCATGCTCCGCCATAAGCAACGCATCATAATAACAAGCTGGGATATCAAGATTTAAAAAAGCATCTCGCATAAACATAAACTGAATCAACATCACCGCCGCCAAGTCATTAGCGTCTGCCAACAAAGTAATCACATCATCGAGATTTTTAGGGCTGGGAAAATGGGCAAACGCGAAAGGTAAGGTGGGTTCCAATTCATGGTCTGCTTTACCATGGATATGTTGCAAGAACTTAGAAAACAATTCAGGTCGATCGCGATGTTTATCAATCAAGGCTATGATAACCGCACTCACCCTGTTTACGCTTTCCCACATGCGAGGGCTTGGGGAATGAAGCAAATGGATTGCCAATTGCGATTCAAGCTGTCTTGGAATTCGTGCTTCCAATTTATCCTCAGTAACTTCAGCAATATTAAATGACTGGCCTAATTGCTCATTGGAAAAAGCGACTATGACATCTTCCAGGAATCCCTTTAACGGCGAAGATATGCCCCTTGTGCTTATGGTTTGTTTAAGATGAAAATTTAACACAAGCAAACTTTGTTCATGATTCAACATTAATTCTTTAAGAACAGTAACCAATGATCTTATTTGTTGATAATCAACCATCGTTTTAGCCTGAAACTTGCCTAGCTTAGCAATTAATAAAGAATAAATAGAGGCTTTATTGTGAGGGGGAAGAAGTAACAAATCCGATGCAAAGTGCGACGTTAAGGAAGAATTCCCCATAGTAATCTCGGGTTAAAACATTGGAAAAAAATTTTACAATAAATTTCATATACTATTAATAGTAGCAAATTAAAATGACGCTTAAAATTCAATATGGGAGTACATGGTGATAAAAAGATGGAAACAGTTACTTGAACACTTAGCTATTGATGAGCATGCAATTTCTGATGAACAAGTTCTTGCGCTGGAATCCTGGTGTACAAAACACGTCAGTGAAGACATTAAATTCACTGGCTCCCAAGAAGACAAGTATCTTGCACTACAAGAATATCTTTCTCACTATTTTACCACTATTTGTGCTTGCCAATCGGATAACTTAACGGACAAACCCACCCTATTAGGGGGAATGAACTGCATTCAATACGCCGCCTCCAAAGGATATGATCGATATCTCACACAAGTATTGGAAGGAACCAGCGACAAAAAACGACTCGTCAATGATGCAACAGCCGTTGGAATCACTGCCTTGCACTTATCTGCGCTGAAAGGGCATCTTAAATCCACAGAAGTATTATTGAGTCATGGCGCAGATACAGCAAAAAAAAGCCGATTAAAGCAAACGCCTTTGCATTTTTCCCTGACGGTTCCCTCAGGGGCTTCTGAAGAAGTAAAAGCGAGAAAATTAGCTATATACAATCAATTACAAACTGTAGCGCCCAGTCTCATACAGGAAGAAGACATCAGCGGCACCACCGTAGCCCATCTTGCCGCACAAAATGGCTTCACCGATACCCTCACCTCGCTAATGAGAGATTATCCAGCATTAGTACTAAAGAAAAACAGTTCGCAACAATCTTGCCTACATATTGCCATTCTTAATAGACGCTTTTCCACCGCCAATCTGCTAACAGCGATTCCCCATTTATTAAGTCTAGCCGACGGAGATGGGAAAAAACCGGTGCATTATGCTGCACGCTATGCCGATACGGCACTCCTAAATGCCTGCCTGGGACCAGAAATCGGCGTGAATGAAGAAGATCATTACAAAAGAACGCCACTGCATTTTGCCGCCAGCGCTGGAAATTTAGACGCAGTCATTTTTTTAGTGGAACGTGGGGCCAATGCTTCCAAACAAGATGTCCGTGGATTCACAGCTTTTCACTACGCCGTAGAATCAAGAAACAAGGCATTAGTCCGCTGGTTAAAGGAAAACACATCCGTAGACATCAATCAACCCGATGCACGCGGCAGATCAGCATTCATGAACTTGCTTGCAGACAGTACGGCAATGGATACAAAAACTGAAGAATTGATTGAATATTTAATGGATGAAGGAGCCGATTTATCCATGAGAGATATAAGTGGCAATTCAGCACAAGATTACTTAGACCAATTAAGTGCACGTGGGATAAACATTAATACAGATATTACCCGTAAAATGGCAGGAACATCTCATGCCTCCCCATGAGCTAATCCTGCCTAAGAGATGGATAATCCGATCCTATAGGCAGGTATTGTCATGTTAAATAAACTCGATACATTATCCAACCCACAACATTCTCAAGACATTGAAGATATTAATCTAAAAATTGCCCAAATTAATGCATTGATTGATAACTACAACCGTGCCGATATTCACAAAAAACCCGAATTATTAATAGAAATACAGCAAGCTCATCGCTTATTGGATGTCTCCATACGCATCATGACATTTATCGAAGCAGGCGATGATAGTGAAGTAGAATACATTAATAAATTGCATCAAACATTTATTGATGCCATGAAAAATGAATTTCGCGCGCTGGGTGCGCCCTCTTTCCAGGATGCGGCCATTAATGCCTGGGAAATCGAGCATATTAAGTCCGATGCCCCTATTCCCAGTCCAACCCATTTTGCTAAAATGACCCGTCCTGGTTTTTGGGCAAGGCTGTCTGGGGCATCTACCTCCACCGCCGCCACGACCGTCATACGCTTATTAGGGGACATCAACCAATCTTCCATTAAAGAAAACACCAAAGAAAATTATCAAAAATTAACAGAAATAAAACGCTCCATTCGCGACCTCCTTGCGAATGAACAAATATCGGCCAGTGATGAAGAACATTTAAGACAGATTATTACCACCATCAATGGACGTATTTTTGATATTTTAGAAAATAATCCCGTCCTTAAGCGGGAAATTATCCCTCCACACCCACTCATCGCCAATCAATTGGCCGCAGCAGGCCATGATATTCTTCTTGAGTTAACCGAATATTTAGCTAAAACGGGTGAATTTGATGCTGAAGAATTTCATCGGAAATTTGATGACAAGTTTCCAGGCCTAGAGGCCTATACCATCCGATATTTGGGAGGAGGGAACTCGCAAAATTACTTATTAGAAGATCCTATCAGTCAAGAAACCTATGTCTTAAAAATAACCCCAACTCTCGGCAATAATCGCCAAACGTCCGAACGCTTACGGCATACGGAAGTTGGCCATAATATGGCTCGAGTCTATGCTTCCAGAGAACAACTTAGATCGGACGATATGTATAGAGTTTTCAGTCTGGAACTTACGGAATTTTGTGCGCAAGGCGATGTGCTTGCTTATGGAATAAAAATGGACACGCCAGAGAAAAAAATAGCAAGCGCTTGGAGTATTTATGATCAAATGGCGGATATTTTACTGCATTTTGGGGCGAATAACGCCTTATTCCCCGACATGAAACCCACTAATTTTTTGATAACAGAAGACGGCAAGTTAATGATTGCCGATACAAAATCCTTTATTGACACCACCGCTGGAGTATTTGATAGAGATGGAGAACAATTTAATAGAGAGCGAATGCAGTCTCAATATTATATGTATACGCCTGGTTTCACTCCCCCTGAATTAGAGGAAGGGGAAAGCATATCCAAGGTCGACAAACATCATGCTTATCTTTTGGGTTTTAGCTTGTATTTGTATCTGACTGATCAGGATATAAGTGCTATCCCGAACCCTCCTAACCCTGATTTTTTCAGCTTTAATCATCCGATTTTCCAAACGCCAAAAGGGCAACAATATCAGCAGTTGCTTACAGGGTTGCTAAACCAAGATCCAGAAGAACGATTCAGTCTTCGAGAAGCAAAACAACGATTGGATGTAATCCAGCATGGCATAAAAGTTGAACAATCACCTTTTAAATCCAAAACAGAAGCTTATTTTTATGCCATTCATCATCTCATGGGACTGCAACAAAAATACTCGTCTCCTTTGCTGGCTAAAGCAATCGATGACCTTAAAATACTGCTTGAGAATCACGAGCAAAACCCGAAGATTGCCGCTAAACTCTTAACCTTTGTTGCCGAATCGCTCTCTGAGAGACTAGAACCTCAAGAAATGGAAGATTTGCAAAATATCGCTCATGCCATCAGCAGCAGCGCTTATCACCAAACACTGCAAGAAAAACATGAAAACCCATTGGCACGTCGTTTTGAATCGCAAATGCAAATTGAATTGCTCCAGCACCCCACCACGGCCATGATGACGTCCGTAGGAAAAGTATCACAGGGCTTATTAAATGTATTTGCACAAATGGAAGAGCAAGGCATGCAAGAAGAATTAGACGCTTTTGCAGC
Organism: Legionella oakridgensis ATCC 33761 = DSM 21215; assembly: GCF_000512355.1. Classification (NCBI taxonomy): domain Bacteria; kingdom Pseudomonadati; phylum Pseudomonadota; class Gammaproteobacteria; order Legionellales; family Legionellaceae; genus Legionella; species Legionella oakridgensis. The sequence continues at coordinate 2,656,923 of NZ_CP004006.1, forward strand.
CTCCCTAACCAGCGGTAAAAATCAAACCGGTTTTGGTTCCCAGCCAGAAGAAATCGATTATCGCAGAGTCAAGGAAATCCTAACGGCAAACGACCCTAAAGATTTAAATCAGATATTATTCATTCAATTTCTTTTCGCACAAAAATATATGCGCACTTTGCCAGAATCTATTCAGGCACCCAATAAAGGCATGCCAACCGGAACATTGCGGCAAATCATCGTGGAATATAATGATGGCGAATTTAAAGATAACCCGGCGGCATTTTTTGATGAAATGGATGTCGATAAACTCAGACTCATTTCCGATGTCAAAATATATGGCTCAGCGTTATATACTGCAGAATCCGGACGCGGGCGTAAAGGCAGCCTGCCGGAGGTGCAAAGCAGTCAGATGGGCGTCATGCTGGCTGGACAATCTGAAGAGGGTCTTCCAGTCGACCCTTCCAGTTGGACACCAGATGCAAAATACCAGGAAGCCAATTTAGATTCCATTTATGTTCGTGACCTAATTGAAAATGATGCAGTATACGCCGCGGGCCCTTCTGGGATGACCAGCCTTTTTTTAAACATGATGGAAATGTATGGCAATTTACCTGATGTTCATGAAAAGCAACACTACTTTGCGGCCGTTTCTGCCTACATGGTGAGCGGAGGTTTACATAGCCTGCACGAAGTCTTGGGGCCGGCACAGTACGCGCTTGATTTGATTCCCGGCTATGCAGTAACTCCACCTCAAAAAGAAGCGATAGCCCCGCCCCCCAATTTTCATCAATTTTACCAACAGCAAATGGATATAGACCCTGAATTTAGAGAGCGTTATCAGCAAGGATGGGATAAATTAATGGCTGCTTACGCCAGAGAACAGCCCTTGCACGTTCACAGGCCCATTGCAGCCATTGATCCTACATCCGTTGTACAACAAGTTGCAGCCAAAGAAGCAATGGCCATAAGAGACACTAAATTAACTTCGGCAAAAGCAGCAGATCGCTTGGTGGATATATTAAATAAAGCTGCCACGGAATACAGTGAACACATTACCCAAACCTCTCCAATAAGAAATAGGATTGGTATCATTCATACTCATGGCGAAGCTGGCATTGAACGTGCCATCAATTTAGTTGAACAAGCACGCACTGAATCGACGTTAGGTGGGGTCATGCAACAAATTCACCTGAATTTTAGTGAATCCAAAGCCAAGAGCTATTCTTTTATTAGCTTTCTTTTTAACGAATTAAAAAAGACCCAGAACTCATCGCATTTATTAATCAAAATAATGCGTCAGACAACCAGTTGCATTTAAACCCGGATCAAGATTATCGAGGAGATGATTCTACCGCTGACCGACTTGAGGCATTTACTGCACTGAAAACCATGGATATTAGAGAAGCATTTTCTGAAGAAGCGGATAGATATGCAACATTTAGACAACACATGGAAGCATTAAGACACGATTCTGACTGGCACGAAGATGATTTGCATCATTCTCCCAAAGTGTAACATCCAAAAGCAGCGATTTTTTTAATTGATGCATGATTTTTTGGGAATTCATTACACTTGCAGGCAGCAAAAAATGAACATAGAGGAAATTCTTGCTGCAGTTCTTTGGTTTAAGTGGATGTCTCTCGTAGTATTTTAGGCTTCTTAATTTAAATTAAGCTTGCACACCATACTCACAATCTGACTTCCTACATCAGGCTTGTTAGCTGAGCAAGAATTTCACTCTATGTTTATTATATTACGCTAAAGATTGCTGAAGAACAAGCCGCTCATGGGGGTTAAAATGTTAAATTTTCGAAAATTAAAACATCCAGAATAGCCCGCTCTACTTCAAAGCTAATCATTGACAGCCCAGCTATAGTTATGACACCATAAAAAAAATAAAAAAGTTTCCTATGTATTCTTTAAAATAGGTAATTTAATGTCCTTAAATGACGTGGTTTTTTTTCGTACTTTCCTTCTAAGCGTCCTCCTCCGCTGACGGCGGAGTATACTTGCACATTCACATCATTCTCCATCATCCCAATCGAATTCAATGATTGAGATGCGTCTTAATGATTTTTTTCCGGGAAATAAGATGTTTATTTCACAAAGTCTTGTGTGGTTTGTATGGTTGATTGCGTCTATTTTCTACGCCTATCAATACCTATTAAGAGTAATGCCTAACATTATGCTGGTTGATCTTATGCAACAGTTCAACATAGACACAACCATTTTCGGACAATTTTCTGGCATTTATTATATCGGTTATTCCCTAATGCATTTGCCTATCGGCATCATGCTTGACCGCTATGGTCCCAGAAAAGTTATGACTGGCTGTATTTTGCTGACCGTCATTGGTCTATTGCCCATTATCTTTGCAAAACAATGGATGTATCCAATCCTGGGTCGTGCATTAATTGGCATAGGCTCTTCAGCTGCAATCCTTGGTGTATTCAAGATCATACGGATGACATTCACTGAACAACGTTTCACAAGAATGTTAAGTTTTTCAGTCACCATTGGTCTTGCCGGTGCTATTTATGGTGGTGGTCCTGTAAGCTATATGTGCGCTCTTTGGGGCTACAAGGCCGTGGTACAACTGTTCGCCGCCATAGGCTTAGTGCTTGCCTGCATCACTTATTTTATTGTCCCTGATATTAAATCAAATCACAAAGCAACGATTCTTGCTGACATAAAAGCTGTGTTTACTAACCGCAAGGTATTATTGGTTTGTTTCTCAGCCGGGATGATGGTGGGGCCTCTTGAGGGTTTCGCAGATGTATGGGGCTCGCAATTTTTAAAGCACATATATGGCTTTGAAACGACAACTGCAAACTATCTTCCCTCCATTATTTTCGTTGGTATGTGCTTTGGTGCACCTGTTTTAAGCCTAATTGCTGAAAAAACAGGTTATTACTTAGGAACCATTATTGGGGCAGCCTGTGCCATGTTCATCATTTTCACGCTGCTAGTCACAGGAGGACTGACCATAGAAAGCATCACCATCGATTTTATTCTCGTTGGCATAGGCTGTTCCTATCAAATTTTAGCCATTTATAAAGCATCGACCTATGTATCAGAAAACATTGCCGGACTCACTACAGCAGTTGCCAATATGATCATCATGAGCTTTGGCTATGCGTTCCACAGCATCATTGGGTTTATTATTCATGCTTATGGTGGCCCCGAAGTGCACCAGTCTTTTGCCTATGGAATAAGCGTTATCCCTATCACTTTATTCTTAGGCATGATGGGTTTTCTCGCTTTGGGCTTTTTAGATAGAATAACATTTAGAAAACTATCGGTTAATGCGAATAAATCCATTATATAGATGATGCGCCACTAGTATGGCTTTGCAAATGCAAAGCCGTATTATCTCGCTTCAGGCAGAGCAGCACCATTTGGTAATAGAATCGCATAAGCCAACTCACCAGAAACTTGTGCTGTATAAATCATTCAGGAACCCTCAGCACTTTGAGCAATAGAGTGAGAAGAATTAGCGATGTTTGGTGAATCTGAGTGTTTGCAAACGGTCGCATGGTTCACGTTTCTGCTGACTTTGATTTTTGTTTTAATAATGAGATAAACCCCTGGTAATATAAATAAGGTAAATAATGTTCCCACGCATAAACCACTAATTAAGATCATTCCGATTGCATGGCGCGATTCCGCGCCTGCGTCATGAGATAGAACAAGAGGTATGGCTCCAAACACCATAGCCCCGGTTGTCATCAGCACTGGCCTTAACCGCAAAACCGCTGCTTTCTCGATTGCCTCGGCGAAGGGGGCGCCCTTCTGATGAAGCTGATTTGCAAATTCAACAATCAAAATACCATGTTTACTGATGAGGCCAATTAAGGTAATAAGTCCCACTTGCGTATAGATATTTAATGATTGGCCAAATAAATAAGTAAACAATAAAGCCCCAGAACAAGCCAGTGGTACAGTAAATAGAATGATAAAAGGGTCAATAAAATTTTCAAATTGAGCTGATAAAACCGCATAAATAAATACTAATGATAAAAAGAATAAAAATGCCATAAGATAGGAAGACTCTTTTAATGCTTTTGCTGCCCCAGTCCAGGTCAGTGTGTAATGATGAGGCAATTCCTGCTTTGCCATAGTCCATACTTTTTCACTGGCTTGCGCCATAGAATCGTCTTTATGTAACTGAACATGCAATGTTGTTGAGCGCATTTGTTGAAAATGATCAAGAGAAACAGGCTGTGCTTTAGGAGTCATCTTTGTAATCGCACCGAGTGAAATTCGTTTCCCATTGGTTGTTGTCAGATACAGTTCGTCCAATGTCCACGGTGAAGCACTGCCCTTGACCGTTAAATTGTAAACAACTCCATCTTTTTCAAAATTCTGTGTCTTATCCCCACTAAAAAACACTTCAATGGTTTTAGCAACCTGACTGGCAGTAAGTCCTAATTTTGCTATCTGATTATGATTTAGTTCGATGTTATATCCCATGGCATCAAGGCGCAAATCATAATTTACCGATTCAAACTCCTTGCTATTATCCAATACTTGTTTAAGTTTTTCAGTTTCATTAAATAATTCTCTAAAACTGGCAGGACTGGAAATAACCAGTGTAAGCTCCGAACCAGTGCCCACATTGTCAATTCCCGGCAACCCCATATCCCAACTCCACACATGAGGGTCAATGGACGGATAGTGATTAAAAGAAGGCCGTAACTCATCAACAATCTGACTGGCAGAGCGTTTTCTTTGAGCATGTGACTTAAGAGGAAGAATAATGCTTGCCCCCCAATCCCCGATAAAAGTCAAGCGGTTATCTGTTTCGGGAAGAGCATGAATCGCTGTTTCAAGAGTTTTCACTTTATGATCAAGTGTATTAATATCCTCACCTGCAACCGCCGGTACATACACTCCAATTAAGCCGCGATCTTCTTTAGGCGCTGTCTCATGCCCTATATGATGATATAGAATGGCACTAGCAGCGATAGAAATTAAAGCCACCAGGAACGTTATTTTTTGTCGTTGTAATATCCACTGCAGGGAGGCGGCATAAGCTTGAGCAAGCTTATTGAATCTCTTATCAAACTGAGGCCACAAATTTTTATCATCTCTTTTTAAGAAATAGACACACATTAATGGAGAAAGCGTAAGTGCCACCAGCCCAGAAATAAACACACTTCCCGCCAAAGCAACCGCAAATTCAATAAAAAGCTGACCCAACAGACCATCAAGAAAAGCAATAGGAAAATAAACACTGGCTAAAGTCAGCGTCATCGCCACAATGGCAAAACCAATTTCTTGCGCTCCGCTCATGGCTGCTTGATAAGGTGACTGCCCTTTTTCTATATGTCGCCAGATATTTTCCAAAACAATAATGGCATCATCAACGACAAGACCAATGGCCAACACCATGGCCAGTAATGTCATTAAATTAATGGAAAAACCAAAAATTTTAAGAAAAAGCAATGATCCCAACAATGAAATAGGAACTGTAATCAATGGAATGATGGTTGCACGAACATTTCGTAGAAAAAGAAAGACGATGATAAGAACCAACAAAACCGCCTCACCAATTGCTGAGCGAATGTTCTTCAGCGAGGCATTGATGAAGTCGGATTGGTCAATGATAATCTTAACATGAAGATCAGCAGGAAGGGTTTGCCGTAAATGATTAACGACCCGCCGAACCTCCCTAGATACATCAATTGGATTAGCATCATTAGCGCGATTAATGGAAAGAACCAATCCCGCATGGCCATTGACCCGCACACGCATCTGACTATCATCGGTTTCCATAGCGACTTTTGCGACTGATTTCAAAAAAACCGGATGACTAGGGCTTGATTTGATTAAAATATCTTCATAATCCGTTGGGCTTTTAAGCTCAGAAATTAAGGTACTGGGAATTTTATTTTGATAATTTCCACTAGGCAAAGAAATACGGCTCTTGGCAAGAGCCGTGATCACTTCATCGACGTTGATACCAAAAGAATATAATTTCTCAGGTTCCAGCAAAATAGTATAAGTGAATGGCTGTCCCCATACCTCGACAGAAGCAACGCCTTGCACACTACGAAACAAATTCTTTAAATTAAGATTTGCATAATGAGTTAACTCACCAAACCCTTTAGAGGAAGATTCCAACGCAATACCAATAAAGGGCAACCCGGATGATTTACGCTGACGCTCTACTATAGGTGGTTTTACTTCTGACGGTAATAAAGCACCCGTCCTTGCGACAGCATCCTGCGTTGCATTCAACGCCCTATCCATTGAAGTTCCCGCGCGAAACACCAAAGTAATTTGTGAGTTTGCTGCATTGGATTGAGACGTGATGGTTTCCAACCCTTCTATACCAGCCAGACGCTCTTCCAATACATTGGTTACCGCAGATTCAACAAGCTCCGGGCTTGCATTAGGATAGTACGCCGAAACGGTTATTGTAGGAAAACTAATGTCAGGATATTCTCGAACAGATAAATGATGTAAACAAAGCAACCCCACGACAACAAGCATGCCGTTTAGCAAGACAGCAATAACAGGATGGTTAATAAAATAACGAGTTAATTTCATGAGAATTAACTGACCATCTTATTCGTATTAGGTTGATAAAGATCAACCATCATGCCAGGATATAGTCGCTCTTGGCCTTTAATGATCACCTGTTGCCCTGATTTTAATCCTTCCACAACTTCAATTTTATCTTGTTGTTTCAATCCTGTTTTCACTGCAATCAATACCACTTTTCCTTCATGTGCAATATACACATGCGGCTCACCATTACGAAGAAACATCGCTTGCCAGGGAATGACAATGACGCCTCGCCTCTCAGCAACCACCAAATTTACATCCACCGTAGAGCCAACAAGACAATTCTCACAATCAATATCAATATCTGCCGGACACATGTGTGTCTCTTCATCTAACATTTTTTGGAAATGACTTAGAGAGTAGGGTTTACCTAAAACATTTACGGATTGTCCCTGTTGAATCAAGCTCAAATTACCGCATGGAATATCCACATCAACAACAAGCGAAGATGGGTCATAAACGGTAACAACGGCATCGCCAAGATTCACTTGCACACCTTCTCGTCGTTTATAAGCCCCAATCAATCCATCAAACGGAGCATAAAAACGCAGATTCTCCAATTCCATTCTAGCTTTGGATGATTCTTTTTGCGCCTCAATCCAGGCTTGCTTTTTTTCTTCAATTTCTTTGGCGCTGACAAAGCCTTGCTTAAGAAGTGGGCTCATCCGTTCATACTGAGTTTTGGCAAGGATTTCCTTATGTATAGAAAGCATTAAATTATGTTCAAGATCAGGATTATCAATCTTAGCAATGAGAGTTCCTTTACTAACCCTTTGTCCACTGGGGATCAACGTATCCAGCATACCAGTTCCTTTAGCAATCAAAACCGTTGCATGTTTCGGGTGTATTGTCCCCAAAAGACGAATCGTTTGCTGAAATTTTTGTTTTTTAACCGTCTCAACTTCTACTAATTTATTGGGCATGGACTCCATTTGATCCTGAGTTGACGAACGAAGCAATGATTTACCAAGAAAAAAAGAAAGCGTCAGGCAAATAAGGAAAAAACATGATTTTTTCCACCAGGAATTGAGGTATTGTTTACGTAAGTTACGCAGAAGGTTCACCGTTTTTGCAACAGAAAAGTATTGCCAATATCACGAACTTTATCATATTAATGATCGGATATTAACCATTTTTATCTGCATGGCTACAAATACCTATATACTGAAGTAAACGGCAAAAAAACTCATTTTTAGAACTTAAATCCTGATTATAAAAAGGACTGATTCGAACCGACTTTTTATCCTTCTAACTACCTAAGCTGCATGATATCTTCCGATCGCGACTCATCATCAAGTGCAATGTCTGCAAATGGATCTGGAGCGTTTATTAAATTATATGCCCGTAATCCAGGTACTTCATCTTCGTGTTCAGCGGCATAACATTCTGCTGCTTTATCCGATAAGTATTTCTGGGAAACAGGGTGCGTGTCATTTCGATAAGAAAAATATTGGCTGCCTGCAATGGCATTATTTGCCATTGGTTTTGGTCCCTGACTTATATCATGAGCCCGTAAAGCGTGTTCAATTTCCTGAATAATATTTAGCCAATCAACCGGTCCAATAGTCTTATTTTGAAACTGATAAATGGTAAATTGTTTACAGGAAACCTCTGCCCTCGCTTCCTCACCTTCTTCCAGTTTTCTTGCCAACACTGAGGGGCTTAACAGTTTAATTCCCGTCACCTTGTGCGCCATCAAAATTGGATAAATAAGAGACCAGGCCACAGCAACCTGCTCAGGATCCACAGATAGGTGTAATTTCCACCCCGTTGGTTCAGTATGCATGGCGAAGAGCATCGCTCGGCGGTCAAGTGGCACTGCGAAATTACGCGGCTCTCTTTTTTTAAAAACATTAATATAAATGTATGAGCCCAGAGCATACGCTTTATAACATCCGACTTCTTGACCAAGAATATGGATTAAATTACCGTATTCATACGGATCGTTGCCGGTCTCTTTTTCTTTTGGTAAATCATCCGTAAGATGTGCAACAGGGTTACGTTTACTTGGGAAACGATGAGTCAAATTCACGATTTTGAACACTTGCAAATCCTTCTTCGGCTTTGTTTTTGATTTCTTAAATTAATGTTGTACTACCCCAATTTAGGCTTTTTATTTTTTTGGAATTCTTCAGAATCTTCGTTATTTTCATCATATTGCATTAAATCGCTACTAGCATCTGGCTGGTAAAAGGAAAAACGATTTTTAAGTTTTTTCTTCCAATGCCATTTATTTGCCTCTATAGGCGCACTGTGAGTGACTGGCAATAAAGATTGAACAGTTAAAGTCTCTCTTCTAAAAAACATATTACTATGGCTGCCAGGATTCTGATATAACCCCGCGCCTTTTTTATACACATGCACATAAGATGGCGCTTGGCCAGTGTCACTATAAGGATAAGTTCCAAAATCAACAGCACCCGAACAATGACCGTTGATATAGTCCATCGCGTACGTTGGTAAATCAAGATCTATCCCACCCTGTTTTTTAACTACAGCAACATGGATTGCAAAAATTCCACCTTCTCTTAAAACGTTATATCCCCTCGTTATAGAAGAATATAAAAAACGACCCCGCCATTCCTCAAATTTAGCATAGCGAGCATGCGATTGCAGGCAGTAATCATCATCATCTTGATACCGCTCTTGGTTATAATAGGGCGGCGAATAAAAAACCAAGTCATATCGTGTATTACGCTGACAAATATATGATTCACTTAAGTCTTCAACTGGTAATTTAAACAAATTAAAAGTTTTCCCATCCGCTTCAATTTGCGAACCAATTTCCCAAATGAGATTTTCTTCTTGTTGTTCCGGCTTTTTTCTGTATCTTGATAATCCTAACCCATCTACAGGACATTTTATTCTTTGAACTTCTCTAAACCTTAATGAATACGCCTGCAGCATTTCAATCTTTTTTTCATAGAGAATAGGGTTTGGGTCAGTCTCCGTATAAACTCTCAATGAGTCAGTACTTTTGGCTCCAAGTAGACGTTCTCCCCATCCTCCAGTTGGATTAAAATAATACTCTATTCTAATTCCATTGCTTTCCAGAAAAGCAATGAGGTCTTTAACATAGGCGGGGCGATATGCATTTGGGATAGAGCGCCTTAAGTCATCAAAGAATGATTGATGAGAATTATTGTTATTTAAACGAGTTAATATTTTGCCAATAAGAAGTGGGGTTGCAGTGTAAGCTTGGAATGAATATTGAACAGAATTATATGGGCAAGCTACGCGAACGTCCATCATAAAAAAATCGCACGCCATTCTTCCAACGGTATCTTTATTTCCTAAAAGTGCCGTGTTTTTGCGTTTAAGCAAATCGTCATAATCTTGCAGTGCTTTATCCCATGAGGGAAATAACATTTGTGGTAATGGATGATTTCGTTTAGCGCGCTCTATGTAAAAATTAAATGCAAAAGCAGCTTTTACCAAGAGAATATAACACTCCTTGTGTTCGTGTATGCTCTTTTCACGCCCGGCGAGTTGGTCAAGTTCAGCAAGTTTGCTGTCGACTGCTCTAGCAAAAACAGCTGAATCTACATCCGTAAGCTCATAATAAATGCCTTCAATGGGAGTAGTTAAAATAGTTCTAAGTAATTTTAAAATTTCAGGATAGTTAGGCAGGGAATCTATGCATTGTTTTAATGCTGCATAAATTTCTTTGCTGTCTTTCTTTCTAGGTATAAATTTATAATCGAAAAGATTTCCAGTTTTTGCATAACGTCTCGTCGTTAATTCCCTTAGAACGGTAGAGTAGATTTCATTCTGTTCGGGACTTATTTCTTCATCTTTAAACGCTATGAGAATTTTATAAAACTCATCATACTTAATTTGAGATTCTGTGCGGTATTCTACGTTTTTCTTTTTATGGACTAATTTATCGGTGACTTTAGGTGCTTCTTTTTCCATCTGATTACTCAGCTGCTCAATTTTTATCTGACTGGGAATTTTGTTCACGCAAAGTTTAAACAATAATCAAAATGTTCGTCAACGTAAATTGCCTTAGTCTAAAAATATGTCATTCCCCAATTACAATATGGATGTTAAATCTAGATAAATATCTGCCACTGAATAAAATGGAAAAATTAAGGTCTTATATGGTCGAGGCCATATAATTCCCTAATATCAATGAAGATTATTCTTTAGGTTTAAAGGGTGATAAATGCACCGCAGAAAACGGGTCATATTCTTCTTTATTTTTTTCATTGGCTAAATTTTTCTTTTCTTCATCGATGCGCTTGAATAGTTTACCAATATCTTCAGCATCTTCCGTAGCGCTCTCAACTTGTTTCTGCTTGGCACTCATCGTCTCTTTTGGCAGTATTGACATAATCTTCACCTCAAGCGGACTGTCTATTAACTAAGAATAGCAGTTTAAAATTTAGTCTGCTTATTCAAACTCTCATTTAAAAAGGCTAGAATGAACTTCAGACCTCCTTTCTATAACTACTCATGCGCCATCTAAGCTTCCTTGATCATGTCATATGCGAACTTGACACTGCCGTACGTACTTTATTGGTTCCCAAGCAGCGTACTGCTCGCAGGCCAAGCCCCGGACAAGAGTTCCCGGAACGCTCTTTGAGCGCGCAAGAAAAGCAGCATATCGCGGGGCTAATGCGTGTTAATCATACAGGAGAAGTATGTGCCCAAGCGCTTTATCAAGGCCAGGCTTTGACCGCAAAACTAACTGAAGTTAAAGTGCAAATGGCCGAAGCAGCAGAAGAAGAAGTGGATCATCTGGCATGGTGCGAACAACGTTTAAATGAACTCAACAGTCAAGTGAGCCTATTAAATCCTCTATGGTATAGCGGTTCATTAATGCTTGGCATGATTGCCGGATTAGCAGGCGATCGCTGGAGTCTTGGATTTGTTGCGGAAACGGAGCGGCAAGTCACAGCACATTTGGAAAAACATCTGGGGAACCTGCCTGCGCAGGATGACAAAACCAAGGCAATTTTGGCCCAAATGCAAGTCGATGAAGCTCATCATGCCCAAGTAGCTCGTGATGCCGGGGCTCTGGAATTACCTTTTTGGATTAAACAATTAATGAGCGGCGTATCAAAATTGATGACTAAAAGCAGTTATTATATTTGAGTCAGCTAAAAAGAGGAGTGGTGTTTACTAAACCAGCCAGTCTTAATATTGATTGACTTAGTATAATACCTCAATTATTTGAAGCTAGACTTTCCAAACTTGAAAAATAATACAAGCAGATTCTGCTAGGGAAATACATGGAAACGAGCATGCTCTTTATTCTCTGTGTTATCTTTATAGCTTACTTATTTGATTTCATTAATGGTTTTCATGATGCAGCTAACTCTATAGCAACCATCGTGACCACCGGGGTTCTAACGCCTCGCCAAGCCGTGCTTTGGGCAGCGTTCTTTAATTTTATTGCTTTTATGTTCTTTCATCTGATGGTGGCTAAAACCATTGGTTATGATCTAATCGATACCCACCTTATTAACACATCATTAATTTTCTCAGCGCTGCTAGGGGCAATTAGTTGGAACTTGTTGACCTGGTATTATGGCTTGCCCTCCAGCTCTTCTCATGCACTGATAGGCGGCCTTGCAGGGGCTGCCGTCGCTTTAAACGGCTTGGCAGCATTGAAACCAGCCGGATTTATCAAAGTGGCGATTGGAATATTTGTTTCACCTATTTTAGGATTTTTAATCAGTTTGTTATTCGCTTTTATTCTCTCCCGCCTGCTTCGCCGCCACAGCGAACATACACTCAATAAGACATTTAAACTATTTCAATTAGCTTCATCAGCGTTTTTAAGCTTGACTCATGGAGGCAATGATGCCCAGAAAACCATGGGCATCATTGCTGTACTGCTATTTTCAACATCCTGGTTGGATGGTGTGTTTTATATTCCTTTCTGGGTTGTTATTTCCTGTCAGGCTGTCATCAGCTTAGGTACTCTGGCTGGGGGTTGGCGAATTGTGCATACCATGGGTAATAAAATTACCAAGCTCAATACTATGAAAGGATGCATTGCCGAAACAGGGGCGGCATCAATCATTTTTGTTTCAACTGAATTTGGAATTCCTGTATCGACGACTCAAACAGTGACCGGAGCCATTGCCGGGGTAGGACTTACGACGGGATTAAAAGGAACGCATTGGCCCGTTCTGGGCAAAATTTATCTTTCCTGGCTTTTAACCATTCCAGCGGCTGGAATGATTGCAGCCATTTTGCAAACATTGCTGCAATAAACTCCTCTGCTATTCAGCCGGGCATTCTTGACTTTTTTGCAACGTACTGTTCAAACGGCTAAAGGTAAAATAAATCAACATACCAATCATCATCCAAATAATAAACCGCAACATGGTAAACCATGGCAAATTAAAAATTAAATAAACGCAAGAAACTATTCCCAATATTGGAACATACGGCATGAATGGTGTTTTAAATGGCCTGGGCAAATCTGGTCTTGTATAACGTAGAATGATAACTCCTGAACAGACAATAACAAACGCAAAGAGAGTCCCAATATTAACTAACTCAGCAAGATCACCGATAGGAACAAAGGCGGAGGTCAGCGCCATTATTAATCCACAAAGAATAATAATTCTTACTGGTGTTCTTGTTTTAATATTAATCACCGAAAAAAATTGCGGCAATAAACCATCACGCGCCATAGCAAAAAATACTCGACTTAAGCCATAAAATAACACCAGCATCACGGTGGTTAAACCTGCTATAGCACCAACACCAACCATTCCAGCCACCGTTTTATAGCCAAGCATTAACAAGGAGCGACTGATGGGTGATGCTACATTGAGTGTACTATAATGCACAATCCCCGTTAAAAGGCCCGAAACGATGATATAAAGCGTGGTACAAATTAAAAGAGAACCAATAATCCCTATGGGCAAATCCCGTTGTGGATGCAATGCCTCCTCGGCTGCAGTTGAAACCGCATCAAAACCAACATAAGCAAAAAAGATTAGCGAGGCCCCTTGCATGACCCCACTCCAGCCAAATGGCGAAAAGGGAACCCAGTTTTTAGGGTTAACTTCCATGACAGCAACTGCAATGAACAAGAAAATGACCACCAACTTTACCAATACCATGATGGTATTAAAGCGTGAACTGGATTTAACACCCCATATCAATAAGATGGATAAGACACCAATAATGCTCATTGCTAGTAAATTAATGATGCCGCCGTCCACCGGACCATGCAATAGAAAAACAGGTATATGAATTTTCATCGCCAACAGAAAATCATTAAAATAACTGCTCCATCCTACGGAAACGGCAGACACTGCAATAGAATACTCGAGCAGCAAATCCCAACCAACAATCCAGGCAATAAATTCGCCAAATCCGGCATAAGCATAACCGTATGCACTGCCACAGCCACCAATTGCGGCCGCAAGCTCAGCATAAGATAAGGCGGAAAAAGCACAAGCAAGCCCCGCCATGATGTAGGAGAATACAATAGCAGGGCCTGTTTGCGTTGCAGCAACAATGCCAGTAAGCACAAAGATCCCGGCCCCGATAATCGCACCAATGCCAAGAAATGTTAGATCGGTGGCAGACAGACATTTAAGCAAATGCTCACTGCAATCCGTTAAGCTATTAATCTCTTTTTTACGAAACAGGTCCATGTTAGTATGCTCGGTTTAAAGGCATTATGATATGCGCAGGTAAAATCACCACTTAATTGCTTCCAGTAAGAAAACCATATTATTTAAATGATAATATTTCATTCAGGACACATCCTTAAGTACTTTATCACTAAATGGCTATCTTACGAAAGAATGGATATATCTTAAACAAAATGAAATATGCTATTGTCTGTTTGTTTTTCATCTTATTTCAAACTTCAGTTCATTCTTCCGAACCCTGTCATGGCTGGCCCAAATGGGTAAAACCCGCTTGCCAGCGTGTGCACCAAATCTGGGATGAAGGAGAGAACGAAGTATACCTAACTGGCTATGCTTGGCATAATCGTTATACGTATCCCAAAGAAAAGATAGATAGTTATAATGAAGCCGCCTGGGGTGGGGGATTAGGTAAAAGCTATTATGATAAAGACGGCGATTGGCACGGGCTATATGCGTTTGCTTTTCTTGACTCTCATAAAAACGTAGAACCCATTGCTGGTTATGTTTTTCTAAAAACAGCCCATTTAAATGAACACATGAATGTGGGCGCTGGAGTAACTTTATTTGTTACTGCTCGGCCGGATATTTTCCATGGTGTTCCTTTTCCTGGCGCCTTGCCGGCAGTCTCATTTTCTTACCGTAAAGCAACCCTTGGCGCCTTATATATTCCCGGTGCCAGCGGAGCGGGTAACGTTCTGTTTTTGCTTGGAAAATATCGATTTTAACTTTTGCATGATCTTAATATTGAGCGCTATAGACGTTAGTCATTCTCATCAGAATATGCTATGTTCAAAAGAGCAAACCGTTTATATAACTTGGCTCAAAACAGGAAGTTAGCGATGAAATCTTTTACTGAACAAGCAAAGTGGTATGCCGACTACCATCAAAAAAAAGCAACGTTGTATATGCATATGATTGGAGTTCCAATCCTTACTCTTTCCCTGATGATTTTACTTGGCTTTATCCATGTGGTTATTCCAGGAGTATTGGATATCAAGTTTGTTGACTTAATTATATTAGCATTATTGGCTTATTATTTTCGTCTCAACTGGCTTTTAGCACTGATTATGATTCCCATATTTGCTTTTCTTTTATGGATTGCCGACTTGTTTAATTACGCCGGCCCGACTCCTTTCGCCATTTGGTCTTTTATCGTTTTATTCATTCTTGGTTGCGTGCTGCAACTGGTTGGCCATCTTATCGAAGGGAAACGGCCAGCATTCATAGAAAACCTATGGCAAGCCTTGATTGCCCCCTTGTTTCTACTTGCAGAAATCTTTTTCATGGCAGGAAAAATGCAAACGCTTAAAGAAGAGATTTATGGGAAAGAACCAGCAACCATATCCGTAAACAAAGAGGAATAAAAAATCCATATTCCCTCTGGCGCGGGATATAGAAATAAACTTAACTTACTGGACTTCAGAATTACTGCCTAATAGCTGAGGTCCTTTCTGCTCTTTTTTTAAAGAGACAGAAAGGTTTAAAAATTAGGCATGCATGGGAGCGATATAGACACATTTTTACCAATGATTCAATGGCAAGCCTTCACCATCTAACTTACAGAATCATCGCATTTTTTTTCTGACTTTTTGAATTGCACGAATCTGTGCAACCGCACGCGCAAGCTCAGCTGCAGCGACAGAATAGTCAATTTCCGTGTTTTTACTTGCAATGGCTTCTTCAGCACGAGCTTTTGCTGCAAGTGCTGCAGCTTCATCCAGGCTATCGGCACGCTGAACAGCATCTGCAAGCACGGTAACATGAAATGGTTGAACCTCAAGCATGCCACCGGAAATATAATATATTTCTTCTTCTCCGCCAGGCAAAGTAGCCCGGACTTCACCTGGTTTAAGCAGGGTCAATAAAGGAGCATGCCCAGGGACGATACCCAACTCACCTAATTCTCCTGTCGCCACGACCATTTCAACTATACCGGAAAAAATCTCTTGTTCCGCGCTAACAATGTCCAAGTGCGTTGTTATAGCCATGTCTGACTGCCTCATAGAGTTTTGGCCTTGGCAACAGCTTCATCAATGTTACCAACCATATAAAATGCCTGCTCGGGTAAATCATCATATTCACCAGCAAGAATTCCCTGGAATCCTTTAATGGTATCTTTTAATGACACGTATTTGCCTGGAGAACCGGTAAACACTTCTGCAACGAAGAAAGGCTGCGATAGAAAACGTTGTATTTTACGCGCCCTAGACACAACACGTTTATCTTCTTCAGACAATTCATCCATACCAAGAATCGCAATAATATCTTTCAGCTCTTTATAACGCTGCAATGTTTGTTGCACGCGCCGAGCCGTATCATAATGATCTTGTCCAACGATGAGCGGATCCAGCTGGCGAGAAGTAGAATCCAAAGGATCGACAGCAGGATAAATACCAAGCTCAGCAATTTGTCTAGACAAAACAACGGTAGCATCCAAGTGAGCAAACGTCGTAGCAGGAGATGGATCGGTCAAGTCATCCGCTGGGACATAGACGGCTTGAATGGAGGTAATAGAGCCTGTTTTAGTTGAAGTAATTCGCTCTTGCAACATTCCCATTTCTTCTGCCAGTGTGGGTTGATAACCTACAGCCGACGGCATACGTCCTAATAATGCTGATACTTCAACCCCGGCTAATGTATAACGATAAATATTATCGATAAACAATAACACATCCCGACCTTCATCACGGAATTTTTCAGCCATGGTCAATCCTGTCAGTGCAACACGCAAACGGTTGCCAGGAGGCTCATTCATTTGTCCGTAAACAAGAGAAACCTTATCCAATACATTGGATTCTTTCATTTCGTGATAAAAATCGTTTCCTTCACGAGTACGCTCACCTACTCCGGCAAAGACAGAGTAACCACTGTGTTCGATGGCAATATTACGAATTAATTCCATCATATTAACGGTCTTACCAACACCAGCACCACCAAACAATCCAACTTTACCGCCCTTAGCAAAAGGACATAATAAGTCGATGACTTTGATGCCAGTTTCCAATAATTCCTGGCTACCAGCCTGCTCTTCATAGCTTGGCGCATGGCGATGAATAGACCAATGCTCTTCTGAATCAATAGGTCCAGCATCATCCACAGGGCGACCCAATACATCCATAATGCGGCCAAGTGTTTTTTACCGACAGGAACTTGAATAGGCTCACCGGTATTTTGTGCACGCACTCCCCGTTTCAATCCATCGGTTGAACCCATGGCAATGGTACGTACTACGCCGTCCCCTAATTGCTGCTGCACTTCAAACACCAAGTCGCCTTCGACCAACTTTAATGCGTCATTAACTTTTGGCACATCTTCACGTGGGAACTCCACATCAACGACGGCACCAATTACTTGAACAACAGTTCCTAAGCTCATCATTTACCCTCTTATAAAGCGTCTGCACCACCGACAATTTCTGCCAGCTCTTGTGTAATCGCGGCTTGTCGGGCTTTGTTATAGGCCAGTTGAAATTCTTTAATCAGTTCACCAGCATTATCCGTTGCACTTTTCATAGCAATCATTTTTGCAGCCTGCTCGCAAGCTATATTTTCAACAACCGCTTGATAAACCTGCAATTCAATGTATCGCTCCAGCAATTCATCCAATAATTCTTTGGCATCAGGTTCATAAATGTAATCCCAGTGATGACCTAATGCTTTGCTGTCTTCTTCAGAGATTGGCAACGGTAATAATTGTTTCATTATTGGCCGTTGAGTCATTGTATTAACAAACTCATTATAAATGACATGCAATGCGTCAATTTCTCCCTGGTAAAATGCATCCAGCATCACCTTTACTGCACCAATCAATTCATTGACTCCAGGGGTGTCTCCCAAGTTATCGATGGAAGCAATCACCCGTCCGCCAACACGCTTGAAGAATGACTGACCCTTGCGACCAATAACACATAAGTCCACCTCTTTTCCTTGTGCATGCCACGGACGCATTGAACTTATTGTTTCACGTAATAAATTAGCATTTAAACCACCGCAAAGGCCGCGATCAGAGGTAATCACAATAACACCAACACGCTTAATGTCGCGTGCACTCATAAACGGGTGACGATACTCAGAAGTTGCACGGGCAATATGCCTTACAACTTCATAAATTTTTGTAGCATAAGGTCTGGAAGCACGCATTCTATCTTGAGTTTTGCGCATTTTGCTTGCAGCAACCATTTCCATTGCTCGTGTGATTTTTTGCGTGTTTTTAATACTCGCAATTTTTGAACGGATTTCTTTTGCTCCAGCCATAATCTTGCTTTGCCTCAGTCATTCAATGCGCACAGCTTGCGCATTGATTTGCTCAATTGATTATTATCTACCAACTGCCAGTACGCTTGAATTCTTCGACCGCCGCCTTTAATTGCGACTCAATCGCGTCATCATACGCGCCAGTTTCATTGATTTTTTGCAGTAACGCTGCATGAGAACTATGCATGAAGTCACGTAAAGAAGACTCAAATGCGCCAACCTCAGCCACCGGAACATCATCCAGATACCCTTTCTCCACCGTGAAGAGTGCCAATGCCATTTCAGCAACAGATAACGGTGAATATTGCGGCTGTTTCATTAACTCAGTGATCCTTTGACCACGCTCCAACTGTTTACGTGTAGCTTCATCCAAATCAGACGCAAATTGTGAGAATGCTTCCAATTCACGAAATTGTGCCAAAGCCAGACGAGTACCACCGCCCAATTTTTTCATAATTTTCGTTTGCGCCGCTCCACCAACCCGAGAAACAGACAACCCGGAATTAATGGCTGGCCGAATTCCTGAGTTAAATAAATCAACATCAAGGAATATCTGACCGTCCGTAATGGAAATGACGTTCGTTGGAACGAATGCTGATACGTCACCCGCTTGAGTTTCAATAATTGGCAACGCGGTTAAGGAACCTGTCTTACCTTTGACTTCGCCATTGGTCAGCTTTTCCACCTCAGCCGCATTAATTCGCGCAGCCCGCTCTAAAAGACGTGAATGCAAGTAGAAAATATCCCCAGGATAAGCTTCACGGCCAGGTGGTCTTCGCAATAACAGCGAAATCTGGCGATATGCCCAAGCTTGCTTGGTCAAATCGTCATAGACTATCAATGCATCTTCACCACGCTCCATAAAATACTCGCCCATGGTACAGCCGGTATAAGGAGCAATAAACTGCAGTGCAGCAGCATCAGAAGCGCCGGCAACAACAACAATCGTATGCGCTAATGCTCCATGCTCTTCTAATTTGCGCACAATGGCAGCAACAGAAGAGGCTTTCTGACCGATGGCTACATACACACATTTTACGCCAGTATCTTTTTGATTAATGATGGCATCAATGGCAATAGCTGACTTACCTGTTTGTCGGTCGCCAATAATCAATTCACGCTGACCACGCCCAACCGGGGTCATTGCATCAATCGCTTTCAAGCCGGTTTGTACAGGCTGATCGACTGATTTACGGGAAATCACTCCAGGAGCCACCTTTTCAATGGGTGATGATTTATCCGCTGCAATAGGACCTTTGCCATCGATGGGATTACCCAAGGCATCAACCACACGTCCCAGCATAGCTCTACCGACAGGAACTTCCAAAATACGGCCGGTGCATTTGCCTTTTTGCCCCTCAGACAAGGTGCTGGCATCACCTAAGATAACTGCGCCAACGGAATCGCGTTCTAAGTTAAGCGCGAGACCATAGACCCCGCCAGGAAATTCAATCATTTCACCTTGCATGACTTCAGCAAGACCATGCAAACGGACAATACCGTCCTTCAAGCTTACGATCGTACCTTCGTTGCGTGCTTCAGAAACAACGGCAAATTGTTCAATTTTCTTTCTGATCAGTTCACTGATTTCAGATGGATTTAACGATATTTGTTCTGACATGGAATCTATCCTCTAAATTACGCGGCTAAACTCGTGCCAAGTTTATTTAATTTACCTCGCACTGAGCCATCTATGACTAAATCGCCTGCCCGAATAACCGCCCCTCCCAGGAGAGATTTATCAATGTCCACTTCCAAGGAGATCTGCCGCTGCAAACGCTGGCTTAACGATTTGATTAAATGTTGCTGTTGCTCTTCAGACAATGCAGAGAAACTACGCACACTCACCGTCAAAGTTTTTTCTTGAGCAGCCCGCAATGCTGCATATTGAACATTGATGTCGGGCAATAACATCAAACGTTTATTCTTAGCAAGTAATGTGATCAAGTTTTCTATTACTTTCCGTTCATTGCCATAACGGGGGGTTGAAAACGGAGCGCCTAACAATTCACATTGCAACTCAATAGTACTTGCCGGATTATCAATAAACTGCTGAGCAGCTGGATCAAGTGTGGCTTGCGCCAAGACGTATAAAATGGTTGACCAGGAAGCAAGTTGATCATTCGCAAGCGCATGCTCAAAAATTGCTCTTGCATAAGGCCTGGCAATAGTAGTCGTATCAGACATGTCAAATCTCTTCGATCAAGTTATCCAGCAATGCGCGGCTTGCCTTCTCATCAATTTCTTGCTTGAGTATTCTTTCAGCACCAGCGACAGCCAATGAAGCGATCTGCTTGCGCAGATCATCCCGAGCACGATTAACTTCCTGGGCAATTTGCTCTTGTGCAATCTTAGCCAATTTTTGCGCCTCAAGACGAGCCTCGTTTTTTGCATCCTCAATGATTTGAGTCGCTCGGCGATTTGCTTTTTCGATAATATCGGCAGCCTGAACTTTGGCCTGCTTCATATCATCCTTTATGCGATGCTGTGCTAATTCAAGCTCTTTTCGCCCTCGCTCTGCTGCAGCCAGGCCATCAGCAATCTTGTCTTGTCGCTCTTCCAATGCCTTGGCAAGAGGTGGCCAAACAAACTTCATGGTAAACCATACAAACGCACCAAAAACCAGCATTTGTATGACCAGTGTTAAATTGATTTCCAAGGTCTTTCTCCTGTAACTTGCAGGTGCTTACAGTACGTTTCTCAAGAACCCAAACTGCTCAGGAAGGGGTTGGCAAACGTGAAAAACAAAGCAATACCAACGCCAATCATCGTTACAGCATCAAGCAATCCAGCCACAATAAACATTTTAACTTGCAGCATAGGAACCATCTCAGGTTGACGAGCAGAGCCTTCCAGGAACTTACCGCCCAGCAGTCCAAACCCAATTGCCGTACCGAGTGCGCCTAATCCAATCAGCAGCGCGACAGCAATAACAGTCATGCCCTGAACTTGTGCTATTAAACTTGCAGCTTGCATATAATTCCCCTTAATGGATATTGATAAAATAAAACTTGTTACTCTTGTAATTAATGATCTTCATGAGCAAGACTTAAGTAAACAATAGTCAGCACCATAAAGATAAACGCCTGTAAAGTAATGACCAAAATATGAAAAATTGACCAGGCAAGTGCTAATAAAAATTGTGCAACACCAAGCGTAGCCGAACCAATTGCCGAACCAGCGGTTGCATTTAATGTCAATAAAGCAATAAGAATAAAAATTAACTCACCGGCATATAAGTTACCAAATAAACGCAGTGCTAATGAAATAGGCTTAGCAATCAAGCCAACCAATTCCAGCAATAAGTTAAAAGGAATAAAGAGCGGATTATTAAAAGGCTGAAGGGTTAATTCTTTCACAAATTTTTTGCCGCCTTTTACCTTCAAACTGTAAAAGATAATGAGAATAAATACGGAAAGAGACAGGGCGAACGTCAAATTCAGATCATTTGTCGGCACAACTCTAAGGTGATGAACATCTAACAATTGGGCAACGGACGGTAAAAAGTCCACAGGAACGATGTCCATAAAGTTCATCAGGAATACCCAAATGAAGATGGTGAGAGCTAACGGACCAATGACTTTATTTTTCCCATGGAAACAATCTTTTACCTGATTATCAGCAAAAGTCAGCATCAATTCGGCAAAATTTTGTAATTTCCCAGGAACACCCGTTGATACCCGTCTTGCCCCAACATACATCAATATCAAGAAAAAATACCTAGCACCACAGAGAAAAATAACGTATCAAGGTTCAACGTCCAAAACCCGCCATGTGAACCGAGACTCATCGTCTTGAGATCATAGGTTAAATAAGTTAAATGATGCTTAATGTAATCGGTGTTTGATACCATTTCAGTCACTTTCAGGCCTATTCTGTTTATTAACAAATATCAATGGAGCAAACCAAAATATCATTTGAGCCATAATGTATGCCGCAAAAAATGCAAAGGGGACCACTTTGAAAAAAGCAAATACCAGGGCAAACAGAATAATAGATAAAATAATCTTCAGTACTTCACCTTTGTACAGGTTATTGACGATCTGTCTTGCTGCTCTTGCACCCTGATATCGGAAAAGCTTCCTGGCAAAATAAGCATTAGGCAATGCACTGCTCATGCCGCCCATCATCGCTGACAATGCCGCCATCCGGCCAGAAACCAATGCGGCGAGCACGGCAATTAATACAGTCACACCTATTTGACACGCAAAAAAGCGCTGTGCGCTGCGCAAGCCTTGCTGATTTTTCACAAGTCCACCCATCGTTTGCCGCGGATTATAAAGTAAACAATATGGATAATCAACGTCAATAAGATAATTATTCGGTGACTCAAGTTCGAAACTTTTTTCCATTCAGCTAAGAGAATATGAAAAAAACATTCAATATAAAAAATCACCACTTTATTCTAATGAGTATATAATTAACAAAAGGGGGGTATTTTTTATACACCCGAGTCATCCAACCAATACAAGGAAAAATGTATATGTCTGAAAAACAACAACGCACCGCCGCCCATGTGCGGGAAAAAATGATGAATCGCTACGGCGATGGCCTACATCACAAACATGACAAATCCCATAAACCTTATCGGCAACATTGCCGCTCACATCCAGCCCAGATGAAAAATAATTCCGAAAAAGAGGAAATAAATGAATCAACTGGTCTTTTACGTGCCTTTAAATTACGAAAAATTCGAAAACGACTGGATAAAGGGCGCATCCATTGATAAAGTATAACTATCCACATCAGGTTAGCCACTTTCCTGATTGGGAATAGCAGCAAACGGCCTGAGAATTCTCAGGCCTTTTTTATTATGAATCATCGCCTTGATTCAAGCCTGAGAAGTTGGCTGATCACTTAAATTGTAATATTTAAATAATTTGACAACGCGTTTTACTCCTGCTGTTTTTCTAGCAATCAAGATGACACGCGAAGCCTGTGAAGGAATGACATCCCCCATCAAGTATACGACCTGATCAGTCGTTATAATTTTAAACTCTTTAGGGTTAATGGATGCATCAGCAAGTATTTGGCTACGTATCTTGGCAGTAATCCAGCTATCTTGTAGTAAGCTATCATGTCTTTGTCGAATACTTAATTGATTAAATAGCCGTCGATAACCCGACAAAGCCATCATCCGCTTTTGGGCCTCATTGCGTAATGCCATCGTGGGGACATGGCCAGTTAACAAAATGTCGCCATTAAACACCGCCAAATCAATAGAGCAATCAGGGCACTTAAATACCTTATCTCCATTTCCATATAAGGCACGACTAGCATTTGCTGTCAATTGAAAATCGCTGGCTTGCTTATATACATTATGACGGTCATAAATAAGAGTTGCTCCCGTCCATATGCTACTTAGGCAACCAGGCAAAAGAATAGTAATAAGGAAAAGAAAAAGAATTTTACTGCTATTCCCACACATGTTACGTGATATACCGGAAAATTTTAACAACTTTGCTAACGCCGTTAACCTGTCTTGCGACATCAACCGCTAAATTGGCTTGTTCATGGGTAGCAATTCCCATTAAATACACAACAGAGTTTTCTGTTACTACTCGAATTGAACCTGATTCCAATCCTTTTTTAGCAAGCATTTGTGCCCGCACTTGTCCCGTTATCCAACTGTCTTTACTGCGTTGACTGAACGCAATAGGATTTTGTACTGTAATTTCATTATACACTCGCTGAACGTTTGGTGTTTTTTTTGCAATCTTTTCAGCAACAACACGCAAAGAAGCTTTAGGCGTTTGTCCAGCAAGTAAAACAATCTGATTAAAACTGCTTATGATAATATGGGAATCACGAAAAATGGGATCACTGACAATGGTCTTATTTATTACGTAAAAAATACGGGCATCACGCTCAATCATTGTCATACTGCGTCGATCATAAACAACGAGCCCGCCGGCAGCGCCAGCAACAACAGCCGCTACACAACTCGTCAACAGAACGCTAAGACACAAAATAATCAAAGTACTCTTTTTCATGTTTATCCCATCATTTGGCCAAATAATGATTGATCAATCAAATCACAAAAACAATGCAGAATAAATAAATGAGTTTCACGAATACGTGCTGCATTATCGGCAGATACCCGTAATTCGATGTCCTCCGGCCCCAAATGATTTGCAAGAACACCACCATCCCGCCCGCTTAATGCAATGATATCCATGCCACGGTCATGAGCCGCATTGACTGCATGCAAAACATTATCGGAATTAGCTGACGTCGATAACGCCAATAATACATCCCCTTCCTGGCCAAGCGACTGGATTTGCCGAGCAAATACCTGATCAAAATGACCGTCATTGCCAATAGACGTTAATGCAGAAACATCCGTCGACAGTGCTATAACAGGTAACGCCGGACGCTCGACTTCAAACCGATTAAGCATCGCAGCCGAAAAATGCAAGCAATTGGCCGCTGACCCCCCATTACCGCATAAGAAAATTTTGCCATCACTCAGCAAGCAATTTACTAAACGATGTCCTGCTTTTGCAATAGCGGCAGATAATGAATCAGCCACAGCAATTTTCGCCTCGATGCTGACACCAAAAAGATGCCTGACCCGCTCTTCCATTTGTGTCATCTGCATACCTCAAAACACTCCTAAGCTAAAATTTTGCGATGCTCTAAAAATCCATTCCAAACGCATTCTTTACCCATGTTATTTTCGTTGACTTTCCTTCTAAACCCACAATATCAAACCGAACAGCCTGCTTGTCTTGAAGATGGTTTTTCAATAAATACCAATT
This sequence comes from Legionella oakridgensis ATCC 33761 = DSM 21215, assembly GCF_000512355.1. Taxonomy (NCBI): domain Bacteria; kingdom Pseudomonadati; phylum Pseudomonadota; class Gammaproteobacteria; order Legionellales; family Legionellaceae; genus Legionella; species Legionella oakridgensis. The sequence continues at coordinate 2,682,120 of NZ_CP004006.1, forward strand.
GGCTGTCTTGATAATTTTCTGCTGCTTGTGGTAAGTAACACTGCCTACGGCCCCTCCAAACACATCATAGGCTCGTGAGCGCACTTCAATAAAAACCAAGTAATCACCATCACGCATAATCAAATCTATTTCACCACATCGGCTGCGATAATTACTGATAACAAGCTGTAAACCTTGTGTTATAAGATATTGCTTAGCTTGTTCTTCTGCAGCAAATCCGATTTTTTGCGACATCATCATTCCCTGAAAAATCCCTCAACAACAAGAACACCCATTCAAATTCCGTATCAATTTTTATCAGATAATTTGGAAATTAATTTCTCTAGTGCCAACTTGTCATCATAATGAATAACCAGAGTACCTTTCCCCGATTTTCCCTGCTTCAAACTAACTCTTGTCTGTAATTGCTGCGCCAGCGTGTTTAATTGCTCTGTGAAAGAAGAAAACATATCAATCGAACGGTCTCGATGATCATAAGATACAGAACCTGCTGCTTTCACACGATTAACAAGAGCCTCCGTTTCACGCACAGACAAATTTTTCGCAACCACCAGTCGGGCCACCTGGCTTTGCTGATTATCTTCAAGGATCAGTAAACAGCGGGCATGCCCCATATCTAAATCACCATTTTCTAACATTTGCCTGACTTCATGATTTAACTGCAGCAGCCGCAGATAGTTACTGACTGCTGTCCGGGACTTAGAAAGCAATTCTGCAACTTGCTGATGGGTCAATGCAAATTCAGTCGTTAAACGATGCATGGCTCGTGCTTGATCCATCGCATTTAAATCTTCTCTTTGCAAATTTTCAACTAACGCCATGGCCATGGCAGTTTCATCATCCACTTGACGTAAAACAGCCGGGACTTCCATTATTCCAGCCAATTGACAAGCACGCCAACGTCGTTCACCGGCAATAATTTCATAACGTCCCGGTGAAATTTCCCTTACAACCAGCGGTTGCAATAAACCTTGCTTGCGAATAGATTCAGCCAATTCAAACAAGGCCGTTTCTTCTATTTCACCTCGTGGCTGGTATTTGCCAGGCTGCAAACTATCCGTCGCAAGCTTTATAGTTTCTGAAGTCGGTTTTTCTGGTGACAACGTGGTATTATCCGTCTGACTTAATAATACAGATAAATTTCTTCCAAGACTTCCCCGTTTTCCTATCATAGATACCTCTCGGAAATGAAGATTCGGTATGTTGAGTTATTTATATTTTTTGGCCATGGTGTTACAAAACACAGGTTATGGCAAGACTTATGGTGAGTATTTTATAAATTGCCATCTTCTGGCGCCATCATTATCCGGTCACCGTCTGCCGACCAATGATTTCTGAAGCCAAAACCATATAAGCTGCAGCCCCAGAAGATGATTTATCGTATTGCATTGCAGGCATACCATGACTGGGAGCCTCTGCAAGACGTACATTACGAGGAACAACGGTGCGGTACACTTTACTGCCAAAATGTTCCAACAATTGTTTAGATACCTCAGAACACAGACGATTGCGAGCGTCATACATCGTTCTTAATATTCCCTCGATTTGCAAACGTGGATTTACTGAGCCTCGAATTTGTTCAATGGTTGATAACAATGCAGCCAAGCCTTCCAGCGCATAATACTCACATTGCATGGGAATCAGTACAGAATCAGCAGCCACTAACGCATTAATCGTCAGTGTATTCAATGCAGGTGGTGAATCAATCAATATGTAATTATAAGAACTTTGCAATGATTGCAATGCTTTGAATAAGAACGTTTCACGATGATTACGTTCCATCAAACTCACTTCAGCAACGGTAAGATCACCATTCGCAGGGATTAAATCAAACCCTGAGCTGGTCGATAAAGACGCTTGCTCGGCGAGACAATCTCTCAACAACACATCATTGCTGGTATGCACCAAGGTATTTTTATCAACGCCACAACCCATGGTTGCATTCCCCTGTGGATCTAAATCCATCAGCAAAACCTGCTGGCGGCTTGCAGCCAAAGAGGCAGCCAAATTAATTGCAGTTGTGGTCTTACCTACGCCACCTTTTTGATTGGCAATGGCTATGACTTTCGCCATGATTATTCCTTCTCAATAATGACACAACAGCGCTCTCCCTCAACACCCGGAACAGAATATTCTTCTACCCGAAAGGAGCGCTGGATGGATTTCAATTCCGTTTCAGGACAACGGCCTTTCATCGCCAGCCAAATGCCATCCGTTGCTATGAGGTGATGTGTCCAATTGATCATTTTTTTTAGATCACTAAATGCCCGACTAATAACTGTATCAAAACTATGAACAGGGTGGTAGTTCTCCACGCGAGTTTGCACAATTTCTACATTGTTCAAAGATAATACGCGTTTTACTTCCTGTAAAAAACGAATTTTTTTGCCATTGCTATCTAATAACACGACTTGAAACAGGGGACAAGCCAACGCCAGCGGAATACCGGGAAGTCCTGGGCCACTGCCAACATCCAGCACGTGATTTCCTTTGACCCACGGTAAAACGGCCAAACTATCAAGGACATGGCGCGTCACCATAGTTTCCATATCACGTACAGCCGTTAAATTATAAACCTGATTCCATTTATATAACAGATTCAAATAATCAAGCAAAGAAGCGATTGGTACATTAAGACCAAGTGTGTGGACACCTTGCCGCAACTGCTCCTCAATCGACATTAGTCTGCTCATGCCAATAGCCGCTGTTTTTTCAAATGCACCAGTAACAGCGACAATGCTGCCGGGGTAACGCCAGATATGCGCCCAGCCTGAGCAATAGAAGTCGGCTTTATGGTTGTTAATTTTTGTACGACTTCCGTTGATAATCCTGAAACCTGCGTATAATCCAGCGTCGCTGGTAAAAGCGTATGTTCATGTTTGCGCAGGCGCGCAATATCCTGCTGCTGACGCTCAATGTAACCGGCGTATTTGCTTTGAATTTCCACTTGTTCAGCAACAGCATCGTCCAATTGTGGCAAATCCAATTCTTGCAGCGCCTGCAGACCTTGATAAGTAATTTCCGGACGCTTTAATAAATCACTGGCCCTGCAATCATGCTGTAAAGGTGTCGCTATAACATCGCTTAACATCTCATTATGGCCAACCCGTACCCAAGTATTCTCAAGCAAATCTTTTGTCGTTTCAATGGCCTCACGTTTTTGACAAAACATCCGCCAGCGCGTTTCGCCAACCAGTCCGAGTTCATGACCTTTTTCAGTCAGCCGCAAATCGGCGTTATCTTCCCGTAGCAATAACCGATATTCGGCACGCGATGTAAACATACGATACGGCTCCTGAGTTCCGCAGGTAATCAAATCATCAATTAGTACCCCTACGTACGCTTCATCACGACGAGGGCACCACAATGACTTATCTTGAACTTGTAATGCCGCATTCATTCCTGCGATCAACCCTTGTGCCGCCGCTTCTTCATAGCCGGTGGTGCCATTGATTTGTCCGGCGAAAAATAAATTCGATAAAGGCTTAGTCTGGAGAAAAGGGGTTAATCCTCGTGGATCAAAATAATCGTATTCAATGGCATAACCAGGACGGGTAATATGAGCATGTTCAAAGCCCTTTATAGTACGCACAAATTGCACCTGAACGTCAAAAGGCAAACTGGTTGAAATGCCGTTAGGATAAATTTCCTCCGTGGTCAATCCTTCCGGTTCTACAAAAATCTGATGCGAAAGTTTGTCAGCAAAACGTACGACTTTATCTTCAATGGATGGGCAATATCGTGGTCCAATACCTTCGATAACGCCGGCATACATGGGCGATTGATGCAAATTTTTACGAATAATCTCGTGAGTTTGCTCGGTGGTGTGGGTAATATGACAAGGGATTTGCAGTGGATGTTGCTGTGCATTGCCCAAATAGGAAAAAACAGGCACCGGAGTATCCCCAGGCTGAACAACCATTTGACTGAAATCCAACGTTCGACGGTCAATCCTTGGGGGGGTTCCGGTTTTCAAACGCCCTACAGGCAATGCCAAATCACGCAACCGTTGTGCAAGAGCAATGGCAGGGGGATCTCCAGCACGGCCACCAGCGTATTGATTCATACCAACATGAATCTTGCCACCAAGAAATGTACCAACAGTAAGGATAACAGCACGTGCGCGGATGACAAACCCTAGTTGGGTGCGAACACCGGTCACCCGCGTGCCTTCAACCAGCAAATCATCAACCGCCTGCTGAAACAGGGTTAAATTCGTTTGTGCCTGCAAGATTTGTCTTATTGCTTGACGATAAAGCACTCGATCCGCTTGAGCACGAGTCGCACGAACCGCCGGGCCTTTTGATGCATTAAGCATACGAAACTGAATACCGGCAAGGTCGGCCGCGCGCGCCATAACACCATCAAGTGCATCGATTTCTTTAACAAGATGGCCTTTGCCTATTCCGCCAATGGCTGGATTGCATGACATCTGCCCAAGTTGATCCATATTATGGGTAAGCAAAAGCGTATCAGCCCCCATACGTGCAGCAGCAACTGCCGCTTCTGTACCGGCATGACCACCGCCAACAACAATGACATCATATTGTTTTTCAAGATTCATAACACAGACTTATGAGTGAACAAATCGCATAATTATACACTTTTTTGGCAATATGCCCAATGACGTTGCTGCCTTGATCTGATGCTTATTAAAATTAAATGGAAACCATGTCAGAAAGCGTGTAACTTACACGAATTTGATTTGTATGAGAAGAAATCATGGGGTTCGTTTTCAAAATTTGCATTCCCCATACTGGCCGTGATTTTTTTGATTACCACGCAGCAGAAAAAACACCCTGTATCGGTGGCCGAGTCTGGGTGTCTTTTCGCAACAAACGACGTATCGGGGTTGTGATTGGTAAAGGCCAGCCACAATCCGATATCAACATTAAAACCATTGACACAGTGATTGATGAAACACCGTTACTGCCTGAAGAAATCCTCACACTCTGTCAATGGGTTAGCCGCTATTATCAATCCCCGTTGTCGGAAGTCCTTCCTTTAGCCATGCCCAAAAAATACCGCGATGGAGCAGTATGTTTATTGCCAACTTGCCATCATTATTATTTAAAAACATCCGCTGATAAAGCTCATCTTCTACTTTCCCCAAGAGCAATTCGTCAACATGCCCTTGTTGATTTCCTTGCAGGTCAATCTCATGGCTTATCAAAAAAAATGATAATGCAAGCAGGATTTACCTCAACCCAATTGCTCGCTTTACAAAAGGCTGAGTTACTGGACATGGTGGAGCACATTGATAAACCGTTACCGCCATTCAATCATAAGCAGGAACCACCTCCCCTCAATAATGAACAACAGGCCGCGGTGAATACCATTTGTACACAATTAGAGTCTTATCACTGTTTTTTATTGCAGGGAGTAACCGGCAGTGGCAAAACCGAGGTGTATCTGCACATCATCAATCAAGTGCTTGCTGCAGGCAAGCAAGTGCTTGTCCTTGTTCCAGAAATTGGATTAACACCGCAACTGTTAAGTCGGTTCGGCTCCCGCTTTCATGAACCAATGGTAGCCATTCATTCCCATTTAAATGATGCAGAACGCCAGGCGGCGTGGCAGCTTGCACACACAGCAAAAGCCCGGCTAGTCATTGGAACGCGCACGGCCGTATTTACCCCCTTACCGGCGCTTGGATTAATTGTCATTGATGAAGAACATGACGTCTCTCTAAAACAGATGGAGGGTGTTCGTTACTCCGCACGTGATACAGCGTTGATGCGCGCACATACCGCTAATATTCCCATTATTCTTGGCTCAGCCACCCCCAGTCTAGAAAGCCTATATAATTGTACCCGCAATAAATATCATTTGTTGCAACTGACCCGCAAAGCCATGAATGATCATGCTTTGCAATTCCAAATTATGGATATTCGTAATCAACCGTTGCAACATGGTATAGCCACCCCAACCCTAAAAATCATTGATACCCATCTACAGCAGCAAAATCAGGTTTTGGTATTTATTAACCGTCGAGGATTTGCGCCCGTCCTTTTATGTCATCTTTGTGGCTGGATGGCTGGCTGCCGAGCTTGCGACAGTCATTTGACGCTGCATCGTCAACGTAATAAGCTCCTGTGCCATCATTGTGGCCTGGCACAATCCATACCCACACAATGTCCTAGCTGTGCTAGTCGAGAATTGCTGCCCATCGGTGCGGGAACTCAACGCGTCTTCGAATATTTATCCAGTCAATTCCCTTCAACGGGTGTTTTACGTATTGATCGTGATGAAGTTGGGCAAAAAAAAGCACTGGAAAAGAAACTAGAAAGCATTGACAAAGGAGAAGCTCAGCTGGTGGTTGGTACCCAAATGCTGGCCAAGGGCCATCATTTTCCACGTCTCACGCTGGTCGTTATCCTTGATGCTGATAATGGCTTTTATAATCAGGACTTTCGTGCCCTTGAGCGATTAGGGCAACTATTGACTCAAGTTGCCGGACGCGCGGGACGGGCTGAACGTGAAGGACACGTTGTGATTCAAACCCACTTACCCCAGCATCCGTTGCTCAATGTGCTGATCCAGCAAGGGTATGAAGCATTTGCACAATCATTGTTGCAGCAGCGCAAACAAGCCGAATTGCCACCATTTTATTTTCTGGCCGTTATTCGCGCCCAGGGAAAAATTCTGGCAAAATTGTCGCAGCTTCTTAACAAGATCAAAGAACAGCTGCAGAACTCCAACGTCGCCACCTTAGGCCCAGCACCAGCCCCCTTAGCGCGAAAAGCCAACCAATATCGAATGCAATTGTTGCTTAAATCACCTTGCCGTAGCACGCTCCACACGGCGTTGACGCAAATACGACTCTGGTTAACAATGAATAATATCAGCCAGAGCATACGCTGGAATATTGATGTCGATCCAATGGACTTATCATGAGTGAAAAAAAAATTGCAGTACATCAAAGAACATTTGCTATCAGTTGGGGAGATATGGATGCCTTGGCGCATGTTAACAATGGCCGTTACTTTGATTATTTTCAGGAGGCACGCATTGAATGGTTACGTGCCCTAAATCTGGATATGCAACAAACATGCGGTCCTGTTGTCATTCATGTTGCCTGCACCTTTTTAAAACCTGTTATCTATCCTGCTACCTTGCGTCTGGATAATAGCATACACAGCTTAGGGCGCTCGAGTTTTATTATGGACCATGATTTATATCAAGAACATACCCTGATGGCTCAAGGCACTAGTAAAATAGTCTGGGTCAATTATCAAGAAAATAAATCGGTTCCTTTACCGGAAGAAATCCGAGTCTTGTTCTCTTAGACGCTCATCACAGACAATGTATTGTCCATGCCGATACGGATTACTACGGGAACGAAATACATACTCGCGACACCGTTGGCCATGGTCATTCACAAACCGTCTTTGCAAACGAAAAGCAAAATCACTAAAATTCATGTCCTGCTGCCATTCACGCCGCTGCTGTGCTTTCTCTTCCTCATCTTTCTTATGTAAATATTTGCTTAATTGACTGCCATAAACAGCAGATAAACACATCATTCCCAACAACAACAACACAAGGATACTTTTTTTCATCAAAACAGAATCCAAAAAATCAAACAGGGAATAATTAAATCACATATGGCAATATTATGCCAGAATATAACGGACCTTTCATTTTTCTTTGACTCTATATTGCAATTGGAGCCTTGATGGCCGGATGCGACTGATAGTCAACAAATTCAAAATCTTCAAACCGGTAATCAAACAATGATTGCGGCATGTGCTTTATTTGCAGTTGTGGTAAAGGCAAAGGCTGGCGTTGCAGTTGAAGTTTGGCTTGCTCCAGATGATTTAAATATAAATGGCAATCACCTCCCGTCCAAACAAAATCCCCGACGTCCAGATGACATTGTTGTGCAATCATATGAGTCAATAAGGAATAAGACGCTATATTAAAAGGCACGCCCAAAAACACATCAGCAGAACGCTGGTACAACTGACAAGACAAGCGGTTATTAACCACATAAAATTGAAACAAGACATGGCAAGGTGCCAACGCCATTTTATCCAGTTCACCTACGTTCCAGGCACTCACCAACAAACGACGGGAGTCAGGGTTCTTTTTAATTTGCTGCAAGACATCGCTTAACTGATCAATGGTACGCCCATCTGCTGTAGGCCAATTTCGCCATTGTTTGCCATAAATCGGACCAAGATCGCCATTTTTATCAGCCCATTCATCCCAAATGGTTACGCCATGCTCCTGCAGATAGGCAATATTGGTTTCTCCCCTTAAAAACCACAGCAATTCATGAATGATGCTGCGCGTGTGCAGTTTTTTCGTGGTAACCAGTGGAAAACCCTCTGCAAGATTAAAACGCATCTGATAAGCAAATACTGAGAGGGTTCCTGTTCCGGTTCTATCCGTTTTTTCTATTCCATGATTTAAAATGTATTCAACGAGTTGCAGGTAAGTTTTCATTTCGCTTCATCCACAAGAAAACAATTCCAATAAGCAACATTGGAATGGATAATAATTGTCCCATTGTTAACCAGCCAAATGCTATAAATCCAAGTTGAGCATCAGGCTGACGAAAACATTCGACGATCAGTCGAGAAATGGCATAACCGACAAAAAATACCGCCGACACACACCCCAAAGGCCGCGGCTTGGATGCATACCACCATACTAGAATAAACAAAGCAATACCTTCCAGACCAAATTCATACAATTGCGACGGATGGCGTGGTTGGAAATCAACTTGAGGGAAAATCATGGCCCAAGGCACATCTGTCGGCCGTCCCCACAACTCACCATTAATGAAATTTCCCGCACGCCCTGCAGCTAATCCTAACGGCACAAGAGGAACCACAAAATCAGTAACATCCAAAAACCGTTTTTTCACCTTATAAGCAAATAACCACAACGCCAGTATGACTCCCAATAATCCACCATGAAAAGACATGCCACCTTCCCAAAGCTTAAAGATTACCCAAGGCTGGTGAATCAATTGTTGCGTGTTATAAAAAAGCATATACCCCAAACGACCACCAATGATAACCCCTATAGCACTAAAAAAAATCAGGTCACCGATTTGCTCGGAAGTCCAATCCAACTGATAATGCTTTACTCGCCAATGCGCCAAAATCCAGGCTAAAAGGAAACCCAAAAGATACATCAACCCATACCAATGAACACTCACAGGACCTAAAGAAAAAGCAACTGGATCAATATGTGGAAAAGCCAACACGTGCATACTACTAATCACCCTTAAATAAGCATATCAATGGCTGCTATTAAAAGAATAGCGGTCAGGCCATATTTCAACTGTTGAACTGGCAAAGCATACGTTAAGTGAGCCCCAATGGGAGCAAATAAAACACTAGGAACTGCCACCCAGATGACGGCTGGCCAATAAACATATCCAGTAGAATAGGCCGGTAATCCCACCTCATTACTACCCGTGATGATGACAGCAATCGTTCCCATCATTGCCACGGATAAAGTACACAATGCCGATATGGCTGGAATTTTTCGAGTGTCAATTCCACAAAAACTAAGATAAGGAATGATCAATGCCCCCCCACCAACCCCTAAAAGACCTGATTTAAGTCCAATAACAAAACTAATCAGGCGATTTAACCATTTGCCCGGAAAAGCACGAGGGTGATTGACGTGAATATCCGCCATCATTTTAAAGCTAATAACCAATAAAAATAAACCAAACAGAATTTTCAACCAATAAGTAGATAACTGATCAGCAAGCAATGCCCCGCAGAAAACACCAAGAACAATGCCTGGCCAAAGACGATGGTAAACACTCCATAATATTTCCCCTTGGCGATGATGGGCACGTATGGAAGACATCGCCGTAAAAATCATAATAGCCAGCGATGTTCCAGCGGCAACATGCATTTCCACGGCTTGCGGCACAACACTAGAGTGGTGAAAAATATATAATAAAGCCGGAACAACAATCATACCCCCACCAATGCCTAAGGTGCCTGACATAAAACCGGCAAAAGCACCTGTTAAAGCATAGGCTGTACCATGCTCCGTTATGCTTTCCAAAATCATGATTTACCTGCCCTAATTAAGCCGCCCAAGCCCTCGTCTTCAAGCGCTTTTTGCAAATATAACCGTATTTCATCCGAATGCTCAAATTCCAATACCTCAGCAAGAATTTTACGAGCATTTGCAATGGAAAAATTACGAATAACCCATTTCACGCGGGGTAAACTAAATGAGTTCATACTAAGCGTATCAAACCCCATCGCTAATAATAAAATAACCGCCAAAGGCTCACTGGCCATCTCGCCACAAATACTCACTTCCACACCAGCAGCATGTCCCCCTTCCACAATTTTAAGAAGAGCGCGCAACATCGCCGGATGCAAACCATCATAAAGACTGGCAACGCGGGCGTTATTGCGATCCACCGCTAATAAATACTGGGTTAAATCATTACTGCCAACGGAAAGAAAATCAACGCGCTTTGCAAATTCACGTGCTTGATAAACAGCGGCAGGCACTTCTATCATAACGCCAATCTGTGGTTTTTCAATAATGCATCCTTCTTCAAGTAACTCAGCAAAAGCCTGATTGATTAGAAATATTGCTTCATCAAGCTCACTTAAGGTCGTAACCATGGGCAGCATAATACGCAAATTATTTAACTCTTCATTGGCGCGCATCATGGCACGCACTTGCAATAAAAACACATCAGGATGGTCGAGGGTGACGCGGATGCCACGCCAGCCAAGATAGGGATTATCTTCCTCAACGGGAAAATAGGAAAGTGTCTTGTCTCCACCAATGTCCAAAGTACGCATGGTCACTTTTCTGGGCGCGAAGGCTTTAAGTATTTGACGATAAATAACGTATTGCTCATCTTCTGAGGGAAAACGATCTCGGCTCATAAACGGCACTTCAGAGCGATAGAGTCCAACTCCTTCAGCGCCGACGCTCATGGATAAGCCTGCGTCCATTGCCAAGCCAGTATTGACTTGTAGCGATACACGATAATTATCGGTGGTTTCCGCATGTTTATCCCGTAAACTGACCAGACTTTGATTTAATTCATCTTCTTCCTGTGCCAACTTTTTATATTCAGCAAGCAATGCTTTTGAAGGCGAGATAAACATATGCCCATAATAACCATCAACCACAGCCGCTCGCCGAGATAATTGTTCAATATTTAAGCCTCGTACTCCCATGACAGTAGGAACCCCCATGGCTCTTGCCAATATAGCAACATGGGAATTATTGGAGCCTTTTGCCGCCACAACGCCAGCTAACTGGCCTTCCGGTACTTCTGCAAGGGCTGCTGCAGTAATTTCATCGCCTACTAAAATAGTGCGGCGTGGATAAATAATGTCTTCTTGTTGAGAAAATTGCAGCTCCGCCAATACGCGACGACCCAAATCCCGGAAATCACTGGCACGTTCACGCAAATAATCATCTTTCATGCTTTCAAATTGAAAAATATGTTTTTTTATGACCGTTGCCAGAGCAGCCTGGGCACTTATTTGTTCTTCACGAATCACCTTTTCTACTTCAGCACCCAGATTATCCTCATCCAGCAGACGCAAATACACATCAAATAATGCATGTTCATTTTCAGCAACGCTGGATTGCATGCGTCGACTCAGACGGCGCATGTCGTCACGAGCCGCCCTAAGCGCTTCATAAAAAACAGCAACTTCATGTTCAATATCTTCTGCCATTCGACGGGGCACAGTATCAATATCCGCGGGGGGATAAACCACAACCACGGTGCCAATACCCACCCCAGGAACACTGCCAATGCCGGTTAAAGAAATTTGGGTGGTTTCAGGTTTGGCAAGGCCCACAGGTTGTGGCTGAGTTAATTGACTTAATTCTCCCGTTGCTTCGGCATGTGCAATGATTCCACCTAATTGTGCTGCCAAAGTAATCAAGAAAGCTTCTTCTGCATCATCGAAATAGCGCTCTTCTACTCTTTGAGCAGTCAATACGCCAAACAATTTACGATGCTGAATGATAGGAACACCTAAAAATGCATTAAGATGATCTTCACCCAACAGAGGATTTTGATGAAAAGCAGGATGCGCGGGGGCGTTATCAATATTAATGGGCTCTTCCCGCCTGCCAACCAGCCCTATCAGCCCACTGTCCAAAGCGACACGTACGCGAGACTCGGCTTGCTTATTTAAACCCTCGGTAGCAATTAATACGTATTCGGCGTTTTTATTGTCAATGAGAAAAACTGAAACGGCTTCCGCAACAACCGCTTCCCGCAACTGCTGCACTAGAATAGCTAATGCATCAGCCAAGCGACTTGCAGTGGTGACATCCTGTACAATACGTTTTAATATTTTTAACATCTAACGATTATGATTACCTCGTCTGCGGCGCTTCCCATAAGGTGAACGACGTTTTTTAAGAAATTGCTCCAACTCTTTTAACGCTTGCATGTAAACTTGTTTTTTAAAAAAAATGACCTGTTCTTGCGGTTCGAAATAATCAATCCAGCGCCAACTGTCAAACTCAGGGGAATCACTTAGATCAAGACGAACTTTTTGTTCGCTGGCAACCAACTTTAATAAATACCATTTTTGTTTCTGGCCAATGACTAACGGATCGCTTCCATGGCGCAAATATTGTTTGGGCAGACGATATTTAAGCCAACGTCGGGTCGAACCCAACACTTCAATATCGCCGCTTTCCAAACCAATTTCTTCTCGTAACTCTCTAAACATTGCTTCGAGAGCTGTTTCACCGGTAATCAATCCACCCTGAGGGAATTGCCAGGCATCGTGACCATACCGTCTTCCCCAAAAAACACGCCCAGAATCATTAACAAGAATGATCCCTACATTCAAGCGGTAGCCGGCACGATCAATTACCATATTTTTATTGCTTATACTCATCATTAATGTCTTGATTTTTTCATAAAATGCAATAGTTTGGCAAATAAAAAACATTCCTTTTCATCCGACTCTATAATGGTGTGGACAAGGCTTACCTGTTAAGGATGCACATATTTTAAATGATCGGCCAAACTTGCTTAAGACACTCTATTTTTATAATTAAATTTTAGCAAAAATTTTCATACAACAGCGTAACACTGGACAAGAATGCAGAAAAGGAAGAATATGATGATGGTTGTTTTCTTTACTGCAGGTTTTCCGTGTACTCTTAAGGCACGCCTTGGCAAACTCATGAAAAAAAATATTCTGATTTTAAATACTGGCGGCACGATAAGCAGCGTTAAGACCAATCATGGTTATGAACCGGCACAAGGCTATGTTCAATCTGCATTAAGAAATATAGCTGCCCTTACCCATGTCGATATGCCGCATTATGTTATTAAGGAATATAATCCCTTACTTGACTCTTCAAATATGACCGTGAGCGAATGGAATCGCATTGCCACAGACATTGCAACAGAATATGCAAACTATGACGGGTTCGTGATTTTTCATGGCACCGATACCATGGCTTATACCGCGTCTGCTTTATCATTCATGCTGGAAAATCTTGACAAGCCAGTCATCCTCACCGGTTCACAAATACCCTTATCAGAAGCGCGCAACGATGCTATTGATAACATTATTACTTCTTTATGGTTATGCTCCTATGATCCCATTAAAGAGGTATGCATCTATTTCAATCAGCACTTACTGCGAGGCAATCGCGCCCAAAAGATAAGCGCCCAACGGTTTAATGCTTTTGATTCTCCCAATTTTCCCCATCTGGCAAATATTGGCATTGACATTGAGGTGCATCGGGAATTGTTGCTTCAGCCTTCTGGAAAACCTTTTCGTTTGCAAACCATCGTTCCGCATTTCATTGCAAACTTTCGACTGTTTCCAGGATTTGCTACAGATGTATTGGCTTATATTCTTAAACAACCCTTGCGCGGATTAGTACTGGAAACCTACGGTTCCGGAAATGCTCAAAATAATGAGCCTCGCTTTCTGCAATTGCTGGAAGACGCCTGCAACCGAGGTGTTGTCATTGTAAACTGTAGTCAGTGCCCACATGGGAGCGTCCATATGAACCAATACGCCACAGGGTGTGCACTAAAGCATGCTGGACTCATCAGCGGTCATGATATGACACCAGAGGCCACTCATTGCAAGCTTTTGTATCTACTTACAAAAAATTCAGATGTAAATCACGTCAAACAATACATGGAGATGAGTTTATGTGGAGAACTAACTCATTAATTTAAATTTACATCACCTGAGACGGAGTTTGACTTACTTCTGACTCTTGTTTTATTAACACTTGCAATCGTTTTTTCACTTCTTCGGTCGCATCAAGCATGAGATTATCCAGCAAACCAGGCCCCGGCCGGAACAGCAACCTGGTGTACTCTCTACAAAGAACTTCGTTTGCTTTACGTAATTTACTTATCCATTCCAATACCCGTTCGCATTTTGTTTGTTGATAGCGTGGATGTAATTTGTCCAAAGTTTCCAAATCCGCAATACAATCATGCAAGTGTTTATGGATTAATGTCTTTTTAGCGGCAGCCAATGCCCTGACGTTAGTTAACTGTGGATGAGACGCTAGACGTTCCAAACGCCCTGCCTTGAATTGTTCTACCGCTTTTTGAGCCTGATGCATTGCTACAAAATAACGGAAACTATTTAATGGATCTGCATCACGAGGAAGATCATGAAAGCGAAGCGCCACCATTTTATCATAAATTTTCTGAACCAAATTTTCTAAATTCAGGAGGCCAGGACCTAAATCACCTTCATCGTATCCTTGTTCATCACTTTTCTTTTCTGCGTCTGCTCGGCAAATGGCCAGCAACTTTTTAGTTGATAAAGACTTTTTTCATCATTGTCACCGTCAGCCATGCTTCTTATCTTGGCAGACAAAATATCCAATAATTCTCGTTTAGTGCCAGATAAACCAACATCTCTTCCCGCGCCAGCTGCCGTTAACACTGTATTGACTAAAGAAGCATCTGCAGTGAGAGAAGCATCACGCAAATGGATAATTTCTGTTTGTAAAACATGCTTGGCAATTTCAAGAAAAAGGGTCATTAAATGTCTCCATGAGTCGCATTTTTTTTGCCGATGTATACAATATCGATAATATTATTCAATGTCATCTGTCTTATTCTGAAATACACTTTCCGAAAGGAGGTGGAGCTTTTGATGACATTATTTGATTTATTGAAAAATGAGCGATCCGTTCAATCGACATCGCAAAAGAGGAAATAAAAAATTATGTCATTGCATATCATCATTCTTGCGGCAGGACAAGGCAAGCGCATGCACTCCAAGACCCCCAAAGTCTTGCATCCATTAGGAGGGAAGCCCATGCTGCTGCGGGTCATAGAAACCGCACAAGCTTTAAATCCAGAGAAAATCCATGTCATTATTGGCCATGGGGGCGCTCTTCTTAGACAGGCACTGGGGGAACTTCCAATTCACTGGGTAGAGCAAGCCGAACAATTAGGCACAGGCCATGCCGTCATGCAGGCATTGCCTTACATTGCATCGACAAGTCGAGTGCTGATCCTCTCTGCAGATGTGCCCTTGATTCAGACCAACACTTTGCAGGCGTTATTAAATCACGGAGACTCAGAGTCTGTTCCCTTGAGTTTATTATTGGCAAAAGTAGTTGACCCGACAGGGCTAGGTCGTATTATTCGCAGCCAAAACCATCAAATTTCAGCCATTGTTGAAGAAAAAGACGCTGATGAATCACAACGGCAAATTAATGAAATTTATAGCGGAATATGTTACGTATCGGCTGCAGCACTTCATCGCTGGTTACCTGCATTAAGCCGAGCTAATGCTCAAGGGGAATATTATTTAACGGAAATTATAAGCATGGCCGTGAGGGAAAATTTACCCATTGCTTCTCTTCATGCTCAAGATCCCAATGAAATTTTAGGCGTTAACAACCGCTTGCAATTACAACAACTGGAACGCATATGGCAAAAATGGCTGGCTACAAAACTCATGCTTGCCGGGGTTAGCCTGGCAGATGCTAATCGCATTGACATTCGCGGGGAACTGCACTGCGGTGAAGATGTCTTTATTGATGTTAATACATTATTTGAAGGAACCGTTTCTCTTGGCGATGGCTGCTCCATTGCACCTAATTGCATCCTCAAGAATGTAACCGTTGGGGCAAACAGTGAAATTTTGGCGAATACTGTGCTGGAGAATTGCACAGTTGGTGAACACTGCCAGATTGGTCCTTTTGCCCGGATAAGACCTGGCACGCAGGTAGCCGCTCACTGCAAAATAGGTAATTTCGTTGAAACCAAAAATGCTTCTTTCGATACAGGCAGTAAAGCCAATCATTTAAGTTATTTGGGGGATGTGAAACTTGGTAAACATGTGAATATTGGCGCCGGCACCATTACCTGTAATTACGATGGCGCCAATAAGCATCAAACCATTATTGAAGACGGTGTATTTGTTGGTTCCGATACCCAACTGGTAGCACCGGTCACGGTTGGTGAAAATGCCACCATTGGTGCAGGTAGTACCATCCGTAGAAACGTGCCCGCGGGAGAATTAACCTTAACCGAATCCAAACAAAAGACAATCTATGGCTGGCAAAGACCGCAAAAGCACCCATCCACTGAATAAAAACAGCACCCAATATCTGGCGAGCGAATTAACTCAGTTTCTTGGTCGCATAGCAGCACTCTTTGTAGGCTTTGGAGTTTTACGAGCACGCTTTATCACTTCATCCGTTGGAGGAAATAATCGCAATTCCATTCCAGCGCCACTAGCCAGCTCATAGGTTTGTCGCGAGCGTTTTCCATCGCCTTCGAGCCGCAGCTTTTTATCGCTGGCTCCGCCTTCTGCGGCAGCACCAGTGCCACTTGCAAGAGCACCTGGCGGAATAAAGGCCAATGCTTTAGCCGAAATCGCCAACGCAGCCGTTGTTTCTTTCGAATCTAAAAAAATCAGAGGAGGAACTTGCCTCGGTTTAGGAGGAGAAGCAAGCACGAAAGAAGCCGGTAACGACACTTCAAACTCTTTTTCTACTACCTCGCTGGCCTCGTCTTCGTCTTCATCCTCATGCGAGGTCATGCTGGCCGAATCAATCCTGCGCAATGGTATATTTTCAGTTTCGGCAGCAGCAAAAGGTGCCATCGGTGTGGTTATAATGATTTCTGCCCCTTTGGCATCTAGAGTATTATGAATGTCAATGGACGTATCGCCCTCTTTCACTTGATAGATTTTTTCAAATACATCTGGTCTTCGTGAAAATCCACCGTGTACTATATAATCCACTAAAATAGGCAATCCTCGCCCAGCACCACCAAAACAATAATCCATATATTGACATTTTTCTCTCGAGTGGGTTTTATTGTAATTTCTAGATTTAATAGTTTCATTAAAACTTGTCAAATAAGCCGCTGAAAAACCACCAGCATTATCTGTAATTGCAACAGACAGCGTTTCACCAGCTAAATTCAGGGCAACACGCATCTCCAACGTTGTAGTCGCCTCAGTGGCAGCGTTCTTTAAATAATTAAGTAATAGTGCATCCATGCTGTTTTTTAATAATTCAACAAAACTACAATCAAGACTTTCAAGAACCAGAGGTGAGGCCCCAGCTTCACTGCCAAAACCGCTTAAGAAAGAAAATAACCGGTTTTCTCCTGGGTCAAGAAGATTACAGCGAGTACTAAGTAAATTTTTTATTTCATGCCAATGCAAATCACCTGGTAACGCGCTTAACCGGGCTGTGTAAAAGGCTCGTATTTGCTTAAAAGCATTTTCAGTTTCTTCTACCAATTGAGTCGCGCGCCTGCGCTCTTCAACCATTACAACCGCAGGGCGGGGCTCGCCGGACGTATCTATATCTTCCAATGCCTTGCGACTATCACGCCAACGTTTATAAGACTCGCAATAACCCTTTAAATCCACCGTTAATTTTACCGCCAGCCTAGATTCTTCGCTCAATGCGATTGTTATCATTATTTATCACCTAATCCCCCAGAGCCAATTTATTTTTGTACAGTAAAATTTTATTTTTGTCAAAAATCAACCAACAGGGATGATTGAAGATCAATTTGATGGTCATTATTCCTTGGAGGCCACCTAGGACTTAGTCTTATGCGGATATTCACATAGATCACAAATAATGCATTCAGGGCAATGGGGCTTGCGAGCTGTACAAACATAACGACCATGCAAAACCAACCAATGGTGGGCATGGGTTAAAAATTCCTTATCCACCTGTTTAAGCAATGCCTTTTCAACAGCGAGTGGCGTTTTGCCTTTAGCAATGCCAGTACGATTAGCAACTCTGAACACATGGGTATCTACAGGAATTGTCGGTTTATTAAATGCAGTATTAAGGACCACATTAGCAGTTTTACGGCCAACCCCAGGCAATGCTTCCAGCGCCTCCCGAGTTTCAGGGATTTCACCATGATGCTTTTCCAGGAGGATTTCGCAAGTTTTAATGATATTGGCGGCCTTACTATTAAACAGTCCTATGGTTTTGATGTAATCCTTTAATTTTTCCTCTCCCAGCGCAAGAATTGCTTTTGGCGTGTTGGCCACTGGAAACAGTCGAGACGTTGCCTTATTCACACCGACGTCTGTTGCCTGCGCGGACAACATCACGGCAATTAATAACTCAAAAGACGACCCATAGTTTAATTCGGTGGTAGGCTGAGGATTTTCCTGTTGCAAACGCTCAAAAATAGCACGCCGCTTTTGCTTGTTCATTTTTTATCCGAATGTTTTGCCTGAACTCTTGCCAAAGCCTGAAGAATAAATTCCTGCTTGGCTTTCTGGTCCTTCTGCTTTCCTTCATTTTGAGCAGCAAGCTTACGTTTTTCTCGATACGTTTGCTGCTTTTCGTGCTCTTCACGCAACAATCGTACTTGCCTTGCATGATAACGTTGCCGAGCAAGGTCTTTATCATAACCTGGCTTAAGGAGCGGTACCATTTCAATACAATCCACTGGACAAGGTTCCACACAAAGCCCGCAACCCGTACATTCGTGCGCAAGCACCGTATGCATCAGACGGCCGCTGCCAATAATAGCATCCACAGGACAAGCCTGAATGCATTTTGTACAGCCAATGCACTCGGACTCGCGGATCACCGCTTTGGATGGTGCGCGAGTATTGGCACTGACTGTAGAAAGATAAGGGGTGACATCGATGTGCAGCAGCTGCCCTAAAGCCTTGAGGGTTTCTATACCCCCTGGAGGACAGCCATCAATGGTAGCATTACCTTGTGCCAAAGCTTGTGCATACGGCAAACAGCCTGGATAGCCACATTCCCCACACTGAGTCTGCGGTAATAATTTATCAATGTCTTTTACTAACGCCATCATTAACTCTCTGCAAGCATCGCATCGATTTTTTCTTTTTCAACACGAACCATAAGTGGTACAAAATCATTAATAGTATGGCTTAAAAGTGGCGTATTTACTCGACTCCAGGTTAATGGCTCATCATTTAAAAACACTTCTACAGCAGTAGCCATCTTTGGCAATACTGGTTTTAAGCAAGTCATAAGAATGCGGAATAAATTTAACCCCATGGTACAAATGGCTTGCACTTCAGGAAGACGCTCAGGATCTTTAGCTAATACCCATGGCTTATTAGCATCAATATATTGATTAATGCGATCGGCACTTTCCATGATAAGGCGGATTGCATAAGCATAATCTCGGGCAACCAAAGCGTCACTCACTTGATTTTTAACGGTCAAAAGCTCTTCATAGAATGCTGGCTCTTTTAGTGAATCAGCCAATTGCTGCGAAAAGTGCTTGTTGATAAAACCAGCGCAACGACTAGCAATGTTGACTACCTTGCCCACTAAATCCGAATTAATCCGCTGCACAAAGTCCTCAAAATTTAAATCCAGATCATCCACACGACCATTCAGTTTGGCAGCAAAATAATAGCGTAAATACTCTGGATGCAAATGTGCCAAATATCTGCGTGCCTCAATAAAAGTACCGCGTGATTTTGACATTTTCTGACCATTTACGGTTAAAAAACCATGGGTAAAAATCGCCGTGGGAAGACGATGATCACTGCCAGCCAATAAAGCCGGCCAAAAGAGCGCGTGAAAATAAACAATATCCTTGCCAACAAAATGATACAATTCAGCCGTTGAATCTTTTCCCCAAAATTCAGCAAATGAAATACCCTCTTGCTCACAATATTTTTGGAAGCTGGCCATATAACCAATAGGGGCATCCAACCACACATAAAAATATTTGTCCTGGGTGCCGGGAATAAGAAAACCAAAATAAGGTGCATCACGAGAAATATCCCATTGCTTTAAACCCGAAGCAAACCATTCATCCAACTTATTAGCCACTTCCGTTTGTAAATGCCCTTGACGCGTCCACTCTTTCAATAACCTCTCATAGCGTGGCAAATCAAAAAAATAATGCTCTGATTCTTTCTCAACTGGCTTGGCACCGGAAATGGCAGAGACGGCATCGACTAGATCGGTCGGGGCATACGTTGCACCGCAAGCTTCACAGTTATCTCCATACTGATCAGACGCACCACATTTTGGACAAGTACCTTTCACATACCGATCGGGCAGAAACATATTTTTTTCGGGATCGTAAGCCTGACGAATGGTTTTTTTGACAATATCACCCCGAGCCTGTAATTGCGCATAGATTTTTTCTGCAAGCGCCTGATTTTCTGACGAATGGGTAGTATAATAACTGTCATAAACAATGCCAAAAGCATCAAAATCAGTTTCATGACTCTTTTTCATTTCCGTCGTCAGCCTCTCTGGAGAAATGCCCAGTTGCTCGGCTTTCAGCATAATAGGCGTGCCATGCGCATCATCACCACAAACACTGATGCATTGATGGCCCAACATTTTATGGGTCCGCACCCAAATATCGGTTTGAATGTGTTCAACCAAATGCCCTAAATGTAAATGTCCATTAGCATAAGGAAGCGCACTGGTAACCAGCATTTTACGAACTTGCGTCATAATTTTATCACACAATAAATGGCAAATTGTCGGATTATAACCCATCTGTGTGGTGATTGCTGTATTAAGATATAATATTATACTCACAGCAATGGAGATTTCGGCTAGGCACAAATGCATGAGTCAAGGGAGCGTACAAGCAGTACATGACCGATGACGAATGCGTTTGCAACATCGCCGAAAACTCAAGTGCGAAGAGTATAAGCAAAACACCTTTGTATGGAATATGGGAGCATATTCATTATGAGCAAGCCCCGCCTCATTATTGGTATCAGTGGCGCTTCAGGCATTATTTATGGGATTCGCTTATTGCAAGTGCTGCAAACCATGCCCATAGAAACACATCTGGTTGTCAGCAAAGCCGCTCACTTGACCCGCACGTATGAAACATCGCTGAGTGCAGCCGAATTGAAATCCTTTGCCAATGTCTATCATCCCTGCACCAATATTGCCGCATCGATTGCCAGCGGCTCTTTTAAAACCCTAGGTATGATCATTGCTCCCTGTTCAATGAAAACATTGGGAGAAATTGCTCATGGGATTACCAGCAATCTTTTAACTCGTGCCGCCGATGTCACGCTCAAAGAGCGCCGTCGCCTGGTGCTGTTACCGCGAGAAGCTCCTTTACACTTAGGACACTTGCAAAATATGGTAACCATCACACAAATGGGGGGAATTATTTTTCCGCCCGTCCCAGCCTTTTACAATAAACCGGAAAACATCCATGATTTGATTGATAACAGCGTTGGCAGAGTGCTGGATTTATTTGATTTAGATCATCGCCTGATAAAACGTTGGGGAGAATAAAAAACGCGGCTAAGGCCGCGTTTTCAAAAAAAATATTTCGTATTAACGAGCAGCCAATGCCAAAGGCGAGGCATCCAGTTCTTCTTGTTGATCGCGGCGAGCAGCAACTGGACGAAGTTTAGGAGCGTACAGAGGAGAAACATGCTGAACATGAATTTCATCTTCATCGGCAACTGCATCAAGGCGCTCACGACGAGCCCCAACACCAAGGCCTTTGGCAGCTACAGCAGTGCTGCTTAGAGTTTCATCGTAATCATCTTCAGATTCAGATTCATCAGGAGCACTCTTGCCACACACTTTGTTAAACAACCAGCCACCAGCTTTCACAATACCATTAACCAAAGCACCGGCAGCAAACACGGCAGCGGCAGCAGTAGCGGCAACCACCCCGGTTGCAACGGCAGCGGCAGCGCTACCAAATACGGCTAATACAGGAGAAGATGCCAAAGCAATAATACCGCCGGCAACTAAAGCGGGAGGGAAAAACACAACACCAACAACAGCAGCAAGCGCCAAAGCACTTAAAGCAAGCACTTTCCAATGTTTACGAATAAAATCTAACATAACATAACTCCATGGGTTAAAAATCCGCGGAAACTATATCATGAGACATTTTAACTTGGAATAATTTTATCCAAAAAATGTAATTTTTTGTAAAGATGCTATTAACTCATTGATAATAAGTAGGATCTTCAACACCGGCCGCCTTAAACCCCTGGGCTCGCAACACACAGCTGTCACAGTGCCCACAAGCAGCACCTTCTTGATTTAATTGATAGCAAGATACCGTCAAACTATAATCCACGCCTAGTTGCATGCCAGTGCGAATAATATCTGCCTTGGTTAAATGAAGCAGCGGAGCTTGGATAGTAAACGCTCGTCCTTCCACGCCTGCTTTGGTGGCGACATTAGCAAGATGTTGAAAAGCGGTGATAAATTCCGGTCGACAATCCGGATAGCCTGAATAATCCACTGCGTTGGCACCAATAAAAATATCATAAGCGCCTACAGCTTCTGCCAACCCCAGTGCAGTAGCCAAGAAAACAGTATTACGCGCAGGAACATACGTGACTGGAATCTTGCCCAGCCCTTCATAATCGGGAACGTCTATACGCTTATCCGTCAATGCAGAAGCACCAAATTGACCGATATCAAGATGAACCACACGATGCTCAAAAGCGGCCATGTTGACTGCTATTCGCCGAGCCGCATTCAATTCATACTCATGCCTTTGACCATACATAAAACTCAAGGCAAAACACTTAAATCCTTGATTTTTGGCGATAGCCAAGCAAGTCGCTGAATCAAGTCCTCCAGAAAGTAAAACCACGGCTTTTTTCATAGGATGTAGAACGTCTCTGCATAAAGCAAGTCAAATCTGCCCATTTTAAATACTTTCCTTAAAATTTGCTACCTTAAATCATATACTGTTAAAATGCTGCACTATGAAATCATTGATGAACTCTGATGAAGCCTGAACTTTTTCCCGTGATCCTTGCCGGTGGATCCGGCACCCGGCTGTGGCCATTATCGCGTAAAAATTTTCCCAAACAATTTTTGCGCTTGCAAAGTGAATCTTCTCTCTTGCAACAAACCATGCAAAGAACATTAAGCCTGCCTCACACCAAAATTTTGACCGTAAGTAATGAGGCGCATTATTTTCTTTGCCAAGAGCAACTGCAATCGTTTCAAACTCCCATCACCTACCTGCTTGAACCCTGTGTCCGCAACACAGCACCAGCCATTGCCGTTGCTGCCCACTATCTTGTTCATCAAATCAACCCTCATGCCATCATGCTTATCCTCCCTTCCGATCACTGGATTGCTGATGAGGCGGCCTGGCGGGATGCCATGCTGCAAGGAATAGAATTCGCTACCTCCGACTCGGTTCTAGTTACATTCGGGATTAAACCAAGTGGACCTAAAACGGGCTATGGTTACATCGAAGCGATACCATCCACCTCACAGAAAGCCATGCTTGTCCAACGTTTTCGGGAAAAACCCGACGTAAAAACAGCTGAAGAATTTATTGCAAACGGTCATTATTATTGGAATAGTGGCATGTTTGTTTGCCGTGCCCAAACCTATTTGGATGAATTGCACCAACATGCTCCTGATATTTTTCAAGCCAGCAAGCAAGCCATACTCGCAGGCCAATATGGCCACGACTATATTCGTTTAGATGCTGAAGCATTTGCTCAATGTCGAAGTGAATCCATTGATTACGCCATTATGGAAAAAACCAGTAAAGCGGCCATGATTGCTGTGGACATTCAATGGAGCGATCTTGGTTGCTGGACGGCAGTGGCCGAAGCAAATCCGTTGGATGCCAATGGCAATGCTCTTCATGGTAAGGTCATTGCCAAAGATAGCCATAATTGCTTAGTCAGCAGTGAAGATATACTAGTCACAACGATTGGGATCCAGGATCAAATTATTGTTGCCACCACGGACGCTGTCCTGGTCGCGGATAAGCAATATTCCCAACAAGTCAAAGATATTGTTCAGGCGCTTGGAGAAAATCATGCCCAGCTGGCTGATGAACACACTCGCGTGTCCCGCCCCTGGGGGTACTATGAAATACTTGCTGAAGGTCCTGCTTTCAAAGTCAAACGGCTTATGGTGAAGCCAGGGGCAAAACTATCTTTGCAAATGCATGAACATCGCGCCGAACACTGGGTGATTGTCGGTGGCCTTGCTGAAGTTACGAATGATGAACAAATAATGCAGCTTACGGTAAATCAATCGACCTATATTCCTCAAAAAACCCGTCATCGCTTATGCAATCCTGGAAATGAACCCTTATACGTTATTGAAGTGCAAAGTGGTCATTATCTCGGTGAAGATGACATCATCCGCTTTGATGATGTCTATCAACGAAAAACCTTATCCACATCAAATTAAGACTAAAAGGCTTGATATTAGAGCACCGTAGCACAGCATACATTGTAGTATGTGAATGTCGGGGCACAGAAAATCAAGGCTTTTAGCCCTAATTAGATTATGAAAGACAGGTTCTAACATCATTCACGAGACTGAAGTAAAGCAATCGTAAATAATCTTTCAATTCTGTAAAGATAGGGCGTGCCATCTTGTTTATCAAAATCGTGCTATGTTATAAAATAATACATATTGTTCCGAAAAAATATATGAACATCTGATTCTTTTTAACCGGAGTGGCATTATGTCCATAAGCAGCATTTTGAAACATACTTCATTCAGCACACTTGATGAGGCCGAACAAAATGCTGTGCGTCGTTTATTTGATGATGTCTATCAAAAAAAACAAAGAATGACGTTGGACGTACTCGAAATATTTAAACAACGGCAATTTTTATCCACTTCACTGGATATCTATGGCAAAAAATTAGCACACCTCAATCCGGCAAGCTTTAAGTTTTTAAGTAAAGCACAACGCATTGTTCTTGAAGAAGATCTATTGTTTACTTTTTATCTTTTATCCGCTCAATATCAATTGGATGAAGCTGAGTCACGACGGCAAAACCTGCAACAACGAAGCGAACAAATCAAGCATTGTGCTGATTTAATTAACAGGTTACGTCAAAACGGTTTGGAAACAACGCCAGAAACTATCCTTGAGCAAGCAATGGATGATTCGGAGAAACATTTAAAATACCTGGGATTGACGGTGGTTGGACCATTTATTGCTGAAAAAGCAGTGGAATTCAGCGGCGGAAGGACTACTGTCATTAAAAGCTGGATGGGCGATATCAACGAGCGACGTCTTTATTGGGTTTGGGGCGGAGGTTTGCTTAGCAGCGTTATTGGCCTCATGCCTGAGCATCTTGGCCACAAGAATGCTGCGCAGCAAGTTCTGGGCACACCAGCTCCCGTATTAGGCTATGCAAGCTGGATTCTTTACTACACTCGTTTTGGAATCGAACTGTCCTTACTCTTGAAGCACACCATTAAAGGGCCGTGGATGAGTAAGGAAGAACAACAAATTCCCGCGTGGGAACGATTTAAAACACAATGGCAGCAACGTAAATTTATGCTGCTCAATGATGCGGTATGGGCAACCGTCAATCTAGTCACTTTCTTCTGGCTAACCGGTAGTGGCATCTTGGGTTATTGGGGAAATATCATTACCGCAGGTCTATTGCTGGTAGATGCTTCATTGACCTTATGGCGGTTCTATGAGGAAACAACCCGGCATAATGAAGAGCTGGCCCGTTATGCACGGGACATAGAAGCGCTTAAAGCCAAACTGCATGACGAAGATGAAAAAAATGCAGAAGCGCGTCGTTTAATGCAACGACAAATTGCTTCTCTAGAAAAAATGCAACAACAGTGTGAGTTTGACTGGAAATATAAAAAATACAAATTAATAAATGATCTTACTTACGCCATTGCATTGGTTGTGGCATTCAGCGTAGTCTGTTGCTTTTTCTTTCCTCCAGCAGCCCTTATGCCAGCCACAACGTTAATCCTTGGTGTTGTGGGAGCTGCTCTTTGCTTCTCATTAACACTCTCTTATTCGGCTGCTTCGGGTGGCATAGAGATTGCTAAATCACGAGCCACCGGAAAACTGGCCCGAGAAGAATGTGAAAAATTATTGCAACTTTTTAATGAAAGTAATAATGAGTTTGAAAAGAAACAACTGTATCTGGATATAAAACAGTCTATGGCTGAATCCGTTCATCAAGAAAGGCTCATTCGCTTTCAAAAGATAAGTTTGGTTCGATCGGTATTAATTGATGCGATGCTGCCGGCACTGATGTTTGTTTCACTGATGTTCTTACCTACCGGCATAGGAATTGGGGTCATTGCTGCCGGAATAGCATTAGCGCTTTTATCACGCATCATTCTCAAACAATTTGAACCAAAGGCAGACGCATTACCTGAATTTGATGAAGAAGATTATGAAAAATTTGCACAAAAACCCGAGCTTGCTCATTTTAATAAGGATGAAATTAAAAAGAGGATGACGTTCATAAGAAATCTGGATTTTTCACAGCAACAGCACGTAAAGATGGTTACAAGCCAGTTCCACAGGAAACAGAAGAAGACGCGGTCAAAAACCCTCTGACCTTGCAAACTGGAGAAATTTAACTCAAGATTTTCTCTGCTTCTTGTAAAATAAGCAGGGAAAATCTTCAAATGGTTATTGTATTCTACCGTTGCCAAATATGACTTGCTGACTGGCCGGGAGCAGAAAAAACCTTGACTACAATGCGTTCAATGCGATGACGTTTTAATTCCGTCTCATCTTTAATCAATTCATTCACAAACCAGCGCGATAATTCTTCCACGGTAATATTAGTCAGCGGCATCAATGTGACGTCTTCTTTTAAAAAAGGGATTTTTTTATGATTAAACGTAAAATAATAATAGATATCGTCTTCATCATATTGTAAAAAGGGTGAATACTGTGGCATGAGAAAAGTTTGATTCAAATGTCTGCAGAGCGTATGAATGCGTTCCTTATAATAACGGTAATCAAACGTCATGCCATTATCTTCTACCCAAGTGGTCAGTGCCAAATAGACGCCATACTGGTGACCATGCAATGGCTCGCGTTCCGTTGCCGAAAAAATAGTGGTATGACCTGCGGAAAACTTCATGGATTCCTTTTGCAATTCCACCGTCGTCAAATACTTAGCCATAATTACAAGCTCGCTCGTTTGTCATGCCATTGAAACCCGCTTAATGGCCACTCAACTTCTTTCGTCAAAGCCAACACTTTAAACAATTCACCCATTTCATTCGCCTGGATTAATTGTTTTACTGCTTGTTGTTGCCATACCCGCTCTCTTTCATGCTCAATTGCTGCAAGCATAGACAGTAAATCATTAGCCAATAAAAAAGAGGCTTGATTAGTAAAGCCTGCTACATGAAAGCCTGCATTATAAGCTGCTTCAGCTGCATGGGTAAAATCCACATGTGCGGTTATATCTTCTTCCCCAGGATGGGCAAGTGGGTTAGTGTGAGATTGCTGGCGATAATGACACATTAATGTGCCCATGTAACGATCTGGATGATAATATTCTTGTCGAGGAAAACCATAGTCAATAATAAAAAAGCCCCTTTTACCAGCATCATGGAACACTGCTTTAGCCAATCACCCATAAACAAATTGGCTTCAGACTGATAAGGATATAAATCAGGCGCTAAGACAGACTTCACGTGATGAATTAAGCGCTCATTACGACAAGGCTTAAATACTTCTGTCAGCTCTCCCTGGTTGTTCATCGTAATATAACTTTCCAGCAGTTCGTCCGCTGTCTGCATAAAACGATGTACTGGCATAGCATCAAGCACTTCATTGGCAACCAACACGCCTTCAAATGACTGCTGTGGCCATCCGGTTTGCCATTTTATTCTGTCGGCCAAATGCGGAATATGCTGTTTTATATTAGCTTCCTGCCAATGACGCAAATGACCGCTCACCTCAAGAATATGATATTCCTCTGGTAGACAATTTAATCGCTCAAGCTGTGTTAAAATATCAATGCATAACCGCCCAGAGCCTGCACCAAATTCAAATAAGATAGGGTGATTGAGTTCACAAAGCACCTGCCGGCATTGATTGGCCAATGTATATCCAAATAAAGGCGTTAATTCAGGAGCAGTTATGAAATCACCTTGAGAACCAAATTTCTGCAAATCAGAGCTGTAATAGCCAAATTGCGGGGCATATAACGCTTGCTGCATAAATTCAACGAAAGGGATTTCGCCTCTGACGCTTAATTGCTTGTAAATAATTTCAATTAGACTCATAACTAATAAAACTTTAGGGTGAGCAATTCACCCGATATTGCGTAATAATACAGCATTTTTAACAAGGAATACATCATGAATCAAACGACCTTATCTGCACCAGTCGCCTTGATTACCGGCGCTGCTCGTCGAATTGGTGCGGCAATTGCCTGGCACTTACACCAAAAAGGCTTTCGGGTTGTCATTCATTTTAATCACTCTTCTCAAGAAGCCAAGGCATTGGCGCTGACCATGAATAAAAACAAAGATAATAGTGCACAGGCACTGCAAGCAGATTTGACCATAAAAAATGCTTGTTATCAGCTTGTTAGCGAAACAGTACATTGGGGAAAACGTCTTGATTTACTAGTAAATAATGCATCCTTCTTTAAACGTACGGATGTTTCCAATCCATCCGAAGCAGATTGGAACAAACTCTTTGATACCAATGTGAGGGCACCCTTCTGGCTAAGTCATGCGTCCAAGCCCTATTTGGCCAAGCAACGTGGCTGCATTATCAACATAACAGATATTCATGCGGAAAAACCCTTAAAGGATTATACGGTATATTGTCAGTCAAAAGCGGCTCTTACCATGCAAACTAAATCACTCGCACGCGAGTTTGCTCCAATGATTCGTGTCAACGGTGTAGCTCCTGGTGCCATTAGCTGGCCTGAAGGTGAAAATACGCTAAGCGAAGCATTACAGAAAAAAATTATCGCTCAAACACCATTGAATATTCATGGGGATCCAACCTTCATTGCCCACGCGGTTTTGGCCATTGTTGAAAATCCTTTTATTACCGGGGAAATTTTGCATGTGGATGGAGGGCGCCGGCTGATATAGAACCTCTCTTCAGAATCGCCAGGCTGGGGCTAAAAACCTTGATTTTAGAGCACTAGCATAAGCATACATTGTAACGCTTTCCATTTAATTCCCCGTGCAGGCGGGAAACCATATTTAATGCAGCGTTATGCTCTGTTCTGAATCGATCCCCGCCTGCGCGGAGATGACAAAAAACAGAATGTACAACTCAACCTGTCAAAATTAAATGAAAAAGGTAGTAGTATGTGAGCAGTGGAGCACAGAAAATTGAGGATTTTAGCCCTGCATGGTTAGACTATAAGACAAGTTCTAAGAAATCTGGAGTAACATACATGAATAAACACTACCTGGATGCAGTTGATATGCTAAAAATTGCGGCTCAACATGCCTACTGTGCTGAATATTTACTAAAACAAAATGCAGAAATTCATCTGGATGAAAATTACAGCATTGATGCATTATTGCCAATCACCTCATTAATGCATTTAGCCTTCGAGTTAACTTTAAAAGCCTGTCTGCTGCATGAACATCGCCAGCTGAGACAATACAAAAACTTGTTAGAGCTTGTTGAGCTTAACAGCCACCTTGGCTTATCCAAAGAAGAGTTAAAGCTAATCACCACCCTCTCTCGTCAACAAGCATTTCGTAAAGGCACAGATTACATGCTTTGGGAAAATCGTCAGCAACTACACGCTTTTTGCGAACAAATTATGCGCCTTTATGCTCATTTGCCGGAATTGATGCCATTGGAATTGCAAATAGATTATCAATAATTTCTTAGCAACCATTTATTCAACCTCTTCCTCCAATAAGGAAAAGGTTGAAAAAAGAATTTGATAAACGATAGCTCTAGCTAATACCGTGACCTATAAACGTGGCAGTTTCACCGCCCGGACCTGTGACAGTGCAGGTTGCCGTAGCGCCATTAGCAATCGTTGCCGCGGTAATGGTGTACCCGGCTGGCAATCCACCATCCAAAGTATTAGCCACATCTTCACAGTCTGCAACTGCAACACCTTTTGCCGGGAAAGCCGCACGAATTCCTTTGTTCATAGCGGAAGCAGAACCTAAAGCGCCGGCAACACCATCTACCGCCGCTTGTCTTGCCTCGGAGCGTATATCAATATAAGAAGGGATAGCCACTGCTGCCAATATGCCTAAAATAACGATAACGATGATTAATTCAATAAGGGTGAACCCTTTTTCCCTTTTCATTCTCTTCTTCCTCAATGAAAAATAATACAATCTAATTTAATTATTTATTATTTTTCAGCCTTAAGCAAATATCTTACAGGCGATTTATTCGAAAAAACATTGCCTTATCTTATTTGTGAAGCCATTTGCCACATCGGCATAAACACACCTAACGCTAAAATAAGAACCATCACCCCCATAATCACCAACATAATCGGTTCAATGGCATCGCTTAAACGCACTAAATCATAGGAAATTTCACGCTGATAGAATTCAGCCACATCATCCAACAAGTCATCAATACTTCCAGACTCCTCGCCAAGGGTAATCATTTGTAGTACTAACGGCGGAAACAAGTGAGTTTGAGCAATTGAGTTGGAAATGCTGTTACCTCGTCCAACCAAACTGGCAATGGTTTTTATTTTTTGAGCAACAAAAGCATTTCCTGTGGAATCACCAACCAACTCGATTCCATCCACAGCCGTCAAACCAGCACGCAATACCAAGGCATAAAGCCTGGTAAAACGTGCAAGAATGATGCGGTGAATCAGCCAACCAACGATAGGAATCTTCAACTGTAATTTTGCCCATTGTAATTCACCAATGGGCGTTTTAACGTAAAAACGAAAACCTGCCGTCAGTAAAAATAAAACAGCAAGCAAAAGATACCAATAATTAAGAATAAAATCAGAAGTGGCAATCAATAATCGGGTCATGAAAGGCAGTGTTCCCTGAAAACTTTTAAACATCTCAGCAAACGCTGGAATCACAAATGCATTAATAACTAGCAAAGCCACCAATGCGGCAACAAATACTAAAATGGGATAACGTAAGGCGGCTTTTATTTTTTCTTGGTATCAGTTTCCAACTCAAGATATTGAGCCAAGTGTAAAAACACTTGATCAAGTCGTCCGGTATTTTCGCCAACTTTTACTAGATTAACAAAAAAGAAGAAAAAATAGTTGGAAATTGGCTTAAGGAAATCGATAGACTATGCCCTTCATTCAAACTGGTCAGAATAGTCTGTAATGCATCAGATAAAGTCTTATTGCGCGTGGTTTCCGCAAGACGTGCGACCGCAATACCAATAGGAACGCCTGCTTTAAGCACGGTATACATTTGGCGGCATAACATTTGCAGTTCATCAAGAGGCACATGGGGTTTAAAAAACTGCGGTATTTTCCAAGTCACGGGCTTCTTTTCAGTTTTTTTTACAGCTTGAATAATTTCAATGGGAATCAGGGATTCGCTTTGTAATTGTCCAGCCAACTCCTCTGCCGATAAAGCAATTCGCTTGCCACTGACAGATTTACCCTGTCTATCTCGAGCGCTGTATTGAAATTCCGGCATAACCGTCATCCTGTTATGGAAGTAAGCTGCTTACCGCTGTTCAATCATATCTTATACCACGCAGCTAACCATTCTCATGTATACGTTCCGCCACCCCTTGCTTGAATCGTCCCCAAGCAAAGATACGGGCAATTTGCCCATTAGGATTTAAATACAATACACCACTTTTATCACTGACTCCCATCGCAGGAAAAAGCAATAATTGATTTAATTGCCTTGATAGAGCATAACTGTCCATTCCAAGAGCATAAAGACGATTGTAGCTATTATATTGCTCAGGCCAATGTTTGTGTTCCATATGATGATTAAATACCCAAGGCATATCGCAGAAAATAATGCCATTTAAATCACGATCTTTCATGGCATTAGGCGTTCCGGAATAGACGCTGGAAGTTGCGTAAACCGGAACATCGCCAGCATAATAATATTGCAGTAATGGCATGATTTGCCGTGCCTTATTAGGGTAAGAAAGGAGGAAAATCATATCGAAATCCTGTCTTCTTCTTGGTGTGGATTCAATATGATGACCCAGCACTTGGTTTAATTGTTTTTTCCGAGCCTCACTATCCGTGATATGAAGAAAATCGCGAACTGCCGTATTAAGATTTTCATTAGGGCGGTAACGCAAAGCATCCGTCACATGTCCGCCATTCGCTCGCCATTGGCTAGAAAAAGCAGCAACAATTTCATCACCCCAAGCCCCTTCTGGCGCTATTATTAGTGCTCGAATATAACCATTGTTACGCGCTTTAGCAGCGATCTGCTTTGCTTCATTACTGGGTGAAAGTCCGAATTGGTAAGCATTATCTTTTGTTTCTGTATTTACATCATTAAGTAATAATGTTGGTACAGGATGATCCATTGCTGCAACGGCAGCCACATCCGTTTTGGTTAATGGGCCTACAACGTAGTCTGCTCCATCTGCCAAAGCTTGCTGATAAAGAGCAGCCACATCAGCAGCGTTTGTATTGTAAAAATGTACTTTCGTATGATCAACTTCTCCATTGGCCGAATAAGCCGCCATGAATCCATCTTTAATGGCATTCCCGGGTCCGGCCAGAGGTCCAGATAAAGGCAAAAGCAGTGCTATATGTCTAGGTTGTGCAAATAAACGCTGTTCATTGCTAGCTGTATGTAAAATGGAATGAGCAGGATGCTGTGGATAATTTTCTTGCCATCTTGCAAGAGCTGCCATTATTGCTTGTGGCTGGCGATAATCCTGTCGTGAAATGAGAGCTAATTGCATCCACCCTTTTAGTTCAGAGTCATCCGGTGCTTCGACGGCTAACGTATTAAGTTCCGCTGGAGGCAAAGTCGTCAGTGTCAACCAAAGGATGCGAAGATTATTTGCTCTTGAAGCTTCATCCGGCAATAGTGCTTCCAGTTTAATTCGTTCTCCTACCGCTTCTACGGTATTGCCGGTGCTTTGATAAGCTTGAGCCAGCATTTCATGAAATTGAGCCTGGTAATAAATAGGCATGCTGGTTATCGCCTGAATTTTTGCCAGTCTATTTATGGCAGAACGAGGTTGTCCAAGGATCAAATCAATTTTTGCTAACAACAAATTTTTTCATCAGCAAGATCAGCCGGTAATTCATTCATTCTTAACAAAATCGTACGGCCTTGCTGCCACTGACCATCGTGAATTAAACGGCCGGCTGCCATAATAAGTAATGACTGTCGTTCATCACCGGTTTTATTGTTTGCCAGAGCAAGATAAGCAGCAGCCGACATGGTGTAAGGACTGGCCAATTGCTGATTAACCTGCACATGACTGTCGCTTACTTTATTAGTACAGCATGAAAGTGTCATCACACAACAAATAATAGAAAGGCATTTAAAAAGAGAATTTGACAGCATGAATTTTATCCAAAATCATATGCACAGCAAAAATTGAAACGAAAGAGAATAAACCATGACTGCTACTTCAGCAATAACCCCAGGTAAGCTATACATTGTGGCAACACCCATTGGCAACCTCGCCGATATTAGTGAGAGAGCCATAAACACTTTACAATCTGTCGATTTAATTCTTGCTGAAGACACTCGTCATTCCCAGCAGTTACTCACTGCCTTAGGCATAAAAAACCGATGTTATCTTTGCATACTCATAATGAAGCCAGCCGTAGTGAGCAACTTATTGCAACCTTACTCAAAGGGCAAACTTTTGCTTTAATCAGTGATGCTGGAACTCCGTTAATCAGCGATCCTGGTTTTCCCTTGGTCAAACTGGCTCATCAAAAACAAATTCCTGTGATTCCGATTCCTGGTGCCTGTGCATTGATAGCTGCTCTCTCAGCATCCGGTGTGTCTTGTGATACATTTACTTTTATCGGCTTTCTACCGGCAAAGCAAACAGCCCGACGGCAAAAGTTGGAATCGTTAAAATCTTATGAGCATACCCTAGTCTTTTATGAATCCACTCACCGCATTTTGGAATGCATTGACGATATTACTGATATTTTTGGCGAAAAAACAGAGATGGTTCTTGCCAAGGAATTAACCAAATCCTTTGAACGATTTGTTTCAGGACATTGCATTGACATAAAAGAATGGCTGCTGGCCGATAAAAATCATACTAAAGGGGAGTTTGTACTGATTCTTTCTCCAAGAACTTCTGCAAAAGAAGTGAAAAATCATGAATCTATTTTGTCTATATTATTAGCTGAACTTCCTCTCAAACAAGCAGTCAAAATTGCTTCACAGTTAACAAAAGCAAATAAAAACGAACTGTATAAAATAGCACTGGACTTGCAAAAATAATCAACCTGATGCCCTCAGTGGGGCATATAGCTCAACTGCCGCTAACGCTCTTATGCGACAATTAGCAGTAACACAAGCCTCGATCTAGTTCTTCTTCATCCACACTTGCATTTTTCTCAGCAATAGGAGCAGGTAAAGCCGGTTTATTAGCTTGATTAAAGTAGCCTTTTCCACATTCATAACCAATAAACAACACCGTCAATACAATGGCTGCCGGCCAAGAAACGGCAAAGGTAGCCATAATCAATAAAGGCATCATCGTATTTTTAACCATAGACACCATGAAAGCGCTGCGAGCTTCCTGCATTTCACGTGCCGCTAAAGAAACATCTCCTCCTGTTTGCTCAGCCCGTTGCAATAACATGCTTTTTTCGTGATATTTTCCATACATATCAGCCGACAAGTACATGGCCACCGCCAACACGCACGCAAAAAAGCAAGCAGGAGCCGCCACCGGTGAAGCCAGTAAAAGATAAGCAGAAAAACCCGTCATTAATAGGATGGCTGCAGAAATATTAAACCAATAAGAAGCATTACTTGCCTGCCAATGAATCTCAAGTTCTGCCAATTGTTCATCCAGTAACTGGCAGCGTTTATCATCATCTGCATGTTGTGCCTTTTCTTGCAAATATTGTTCTTTTTTAAGTAAATACTCTTGCTCGGCAAGCCAACGTCGATAAACAAGCAAAGAAACGTCAAACAATAAAAATCCTGCTGTTACCCAATTCGCAACCGGTGCGGAAATATTAAAATACTTAGCATAATTGGTAAGACCATTTACAGTGGCCCAAACCATATCATTTAAAAGATCACAGTGTCTTTTGCCAAGCTCTTTTGCAAATCGCTCTTTTAATGATAACGATTTTTCAGCCTCAGAAGGAACAAACGTATGTTTTAGTATCAGACCAATATTAATAACAAAACGCGCGGCAAAAACTCCAACACTAAGCACATTTAAAACAGCAGCAGGTTTATCCAAGGTAGATAACATGCCATCAATGTCTGTGTGTCGCCCTAGAATCTCATCTAATTTTTCCAAAAACGATGAACCCTGGATAATTGCCAGTGATTGCTTTAACGTCAGTCGGGAAAAAACAATCTGTAACCGGGTAATATTGGTAAAAGAAACCCAACTACGTATTTTTGAAGCATGTTTTAGCGTACTGGCCAATTCACCTAAATCCTTGCTGAACTGATTTTGCCAGGATTGGACCGTTGGAGCATCCGGAAATACCCCTTGCTCGTAAAAATAAGCGATTTCTTCACTCAATTTATGATATTTTTCTGCTTGGTCAAATTTTCCATAACCTTGATAATAAGATTGCAACATTAAGCTGCAATAATAACAATAGAGCCAGAACGCTTCTCGATGCTTAGGATTTTTTTTAAGGCTGGCAAATAACTGATTAAATTCTTGTTCTATAAGCAGTTGATTTTTAGAAAGAAACTCGTATTCCTTTTGGGAAACTCGCGTGCGAACCTTGTTTATAGAGTCAACGGAAGAAGAAAAAAAACTTTGTTTGTCCATGACAAAGGGTTGGTATTGCGCAGTTTTAGCCATGATATTCCCCCAATATAAAAAAATGGACAAAAAGTTAAAAATAATAACTTACATCTTGTTTAATTCCGAATCAAGTATTTATGTATTTATTTTTTTCATATTGAGCCATGAAAAACAATTCGTTTATCATAGGAACTTATTTTCATTAAAAAATTCAAACTACGCTCAAGACCATTCATCTCGATATCTTGATAAATCATTTTTTAACGATTATTTACCGATGCAAAAACTTGAAAAAATTTTGCCAAGAAGATCATCTGAAGTGAATTCACCTGTGATTTCACAAAGAGCTTGATGAGCAAGACGCAAATCATCTGCCAGTAATTCACCAGCACGATGAATAGCTAATTGCTCTTGTCCTGCTAATAACAAGGATTTCGCTTCATCCAAGGCTTGTAAGTGCCTTCTTCTCGCCAAAAATTGACCTTCAGCCGGCTGATATCCAACGACTTCTTTTATTTTAGCCTTCAATAATGGCAAACCGTCTCCGGATTTAGCGGAAAGATAAATTGCATTTTTTTCATTTTTTGGGGAAGAACCAAGCGTATCAATTTTGTTAAAAACACGAATAATGGGAACATTTGGCGGCAATGCGGCATGAATTTCATGATTTAATGAATCAACCTCTTCCTCCCTGAGTGTTACATCCATAACAAATAAAAGACAATCGGCACGGCTTACTTCATGCCACGCACGCTTTATGCCCTCTTTTTCAACAGGGTCATCACTATCTCGCAAACCGGCGGTATCAATTAGATGGACGGGAATTTCATCAATCAGTACTTGCTCTCGCATCACATCCCGGGTGGTACCAGCTACTTCTGTGACAATAGCGACTTCCCGACCAGCAAGACTATTGATCAAAGTGGATTTACCGGCATTTGGCCGGCCAGCGATGACTATAGAAAGTCCCTCACGCATCATCGCTCCTTGCCCTGCGCTTTTACGGATGATGGTTAATTCTTCAATTAAATGATGAAGCATGGCTGCTATTTTACCATCATTAAGAAAATCAATTTCTTCTTCTGGAAAATCAATAGCCGCCTCTACATACAAGCGTAAATTAATTAACTGTTCACTTAAGGCAGCTATTTTTTTGGAAAAATCTCCCTGTAATGAACGAACAGCCATCCGTGCTGCGGTTTGAGAGCTGGCATGAATCAAATCAGCGATGGCTTCTGCTTGCGTCAAGTCAATCTTGTCATTAAGAAAAGCTCGTTCGGAAAACTCACCAGGCTTAGCAAGACGTGCTCCCGCTAAAACA
Organism: Legionella oakridgensis ATCC 33761 = DSM 21215; assembly: GCF_000512355.1. Classification (NCBI taxonomy): domain Bacteria; kingdom Pseudomonadati; phylum Pseudomonadota; class Gammaproteobacteria; order Legionellales; family Legionellaceae; genus Legionella; species Legionella oakridgensis. The sequence continues at coordinate 2,719,541 of NZ_CP004006.1, forward strand.
CATTCCTGCAATAAATAATCCAATATTACCGGCGCGCCATGCACTTGTAGCTCAACAACGTCTTCCCCGGTAAACGAATGAGGCCCTTTAAAAAAAAGAAGTACCCCTTTATCAATCAATTCGCCCTTAATGTCATAGAAAGAACAATAAATAGCTTGGCGGGGTTCAAATTGCGACTGGCCAGTTAATTGCAAAGCAATTGCATAAGCTTCAGGTCCAGAAAGACGAATAATACCTACCCCGCCACGGCCTGGCGGGGTAGCAATTGCAGCAATGGTGTCTACAATCATTTATTTTACAGCAGCTAGTTTTTTGGTGGGCTTATCATCACTGTATTTACGGGTAATATACCACTGTTGCAATATGGATAAGCTGTTATTCACAATCCAGTACAACACCAAACCAGCAGGAAAATTCCAAAATAATGCCGTAAATAGAATGGGTAAAAACATCATAATTTTAGCCTGCATTGGATCCGGTGGCGCCGGATTCAATTTTTGCTGAATCAGCATGGTAGCCCCCATAATGACCGGTAACACATGATAAGGATCAGCGTCAGCCAAGTCTTTTATCCAGAAAATGAAAGGAGCCTGTCTTAATTCCACACTTTCTAGCAATACCCAGTAAAGAGCAATAAAAACCGGGATTTGTATGAGGATAGGTAAACATCCACCTAAAGGGTTTACTTTTTCCTGGCGGTAAAGTTCCATCGTCGCCTGACTTATTTTGGCCTTATCATCCCCATAACGCTCTTTCAAGGCTTGTAATTTTGGCTGTAATTTACGCATGGAAGCCATTGATTTATAACTCGTGGCAGACAAACGATAAAATACAAGTTTTATCAACACAGTAACCAAAACAATGGACCATCCCCAATTACCCACCACGGAGTAAATGGCTTTCATAATCGAAAAAAGCAATGATGAGAGGAACCACAACCACCCATAATCAACGGTCATATCAAGCCCGGGGGCAATTGCTTTAAGAACACTGGTTATCTCCGGTCCAACATACAACCTAGATCCCACTTCTTCTTTTTCTCCCACCGCTACAGTAATGGGTTGACTCACAGCGCCAATGGTGTAGTCGTCAGTAAACGAGCGAGTATAAAAGCGATTTTTACTTTCAGCATCAGGAATCCAGGCACTGAGAAAGTAATGCTGCTGCATTGCAACCCATCCACCTTTGGCTTCTACATCCAGATCTGCTTTAGTCATATCCTTAAAAGGAACTTTCTGGTATCGATGCTGACCAGGATTGGAATAAGAGGCTCCTGTATAAGAACCTATATGAAACATACTTGATTGGTCTTCTTTTGGGGAGCTTTGTAAAAGTTGGGTATTCATATACCCTTTCCAGGCAGCAGAACCTTCATTAGTCAATGAATAGCGAACTTCTATAAGATAACTGCCTTTGGAAAAAATAAACTCTTTAACAACAGCAAGACCATCGGTGCTTTTCCCTTTCAAAGCCACGACTAATTTTTCTTCATCAGCCGGCAATTGGTATTCTTGTTGAGAAGCTGTAAAATTAAAATCAACGTTTTTTATCTTCTGATCACTGACAACAAACAAGCTACTATTGGCAACATAACGCTCTCTTGCTGTGCTTTGTAATAAAGTAAAAGGCTTATCTTTTTCCTCAACACTGACAGGATAATCAAGCAATTGTGCCCCAACAACATCACCTTGTTGCAAATCGATGGCAATATTTAGCACATCGGTTTTTACCTGTATGGTTTTTAATCCCGCTGTATTTCTTTCCTCATCAACCGTTGCTACCGTTTCTGTGGGCTCACTCGTTGTTACAGTTGGCAATAAGGGATCACCAGAGGCTTTTTCAACAGCCATTCTGCTTTGAGAGACCGTTTGAGGAGGATACTCTCTCTGCCAATTGTTCCATAGTGAGTAAACCACAAAAGCTAATGCTGCATATAAAATTACACGTTTAATATCCATTAAAGCTTCTCTTCATTATTAGGTAAAACAGGATCATATCCGCCGACGGACCATGGGTGGCAGCGCAATAACCGCCGACACATCAACCATAAGCCTTTACTGATTCCATGGTGCTCAATCGCCTGCAAGGCGTATTGAGAACAACTAGGATAAAAACGGCAACAAGGTTTTATGAATGGGCTAAGCAAGTACTGATAAAGCCTGATTGGAACACAAATTATTTTTTGCATAAAGCCATTAATCTGTCCCATGCTTTATCCAATTTGCTAATTACAATTGATTTTTCCATACTAGCAATGCCATGCCTTGCTAAAACAATCACATCTATCGCTGGTAATTGCCGAGTACGGAACGTTTCACGCAAAATACGCTTTAATCGATTTCTGTCATGCGCTTTTGCGATATGTTTTTTCGATAAAGCTAAACCAAGCCGTGCATGACCCACGGCATTGCCTCTATATAAGAAAATGAATTCAGAAGTAACCATTTTCTTTGCTTGATTAAAAACAAAATCATATTCGCTTTTTTTTAACAAGCGCCTTGTTTTAGTAAAACAATACACTTAAGCAGATAAACGCTTACGCCCTTTAGCACGGCGACGCTTGAGCACCAGGCGACCAGCACGTGTTGCCATGCGTGCACGAAAACCATGATCTCGTTTACGTTTTAAATTACTGGGTTGAAATGTGCGTTTCATGACGGACCTGCAATTAGTTTTTTCAAAGGGTGGAATGATAGATAACTTTACACTTGCTGTCAAACAAGAATTCTATTGTTTTATGCCCGTGTCATCTGAGGTCATATCATAATAAAAATAAAGTAAATTTATTATTTTTGATTGTTATTAGTCAGACTTTATTTGTGGATAAGTTTTTAAAATAATTATTTATTAATAAGTTATATTTTTACATTCCTGTTTGGAATATATGCTTATGCTATTGAATAATAGTGATATAACACATTCATTTTAAAATAATAAAAGATAAATCCACGAATTCCTCTGTGGTAATAAGTAGGTTATTCACATAGTTTTGGAAACATACATTCATTTAATTTGTATTTCTCGAATGAACCGGATTTTTGATGACAAACAAAAACAATAAAATAATACTTTTTATATTTAAATTTATTATAAGCTAATCAAATTTTGTTTGTTTTTGTTATTATTTATTTTAAATCAATATGTTATGTGATTATTAACGTTGTGTATAACTGCTGTTTAAAACGCCTATTTAAATCTGGATAACTTTTGGGAATGATGTTTTTCATAGATTGTTCTAGACTTATTTTACAGTTTTTTGTGGGGTTTATTCAGAGTTTTTCCCTAAAGCAACGGAATTAAGTCTACGCATTCTCAATTTGTTTGTTATAATTGGTTCTTGGGATTTTTTGGGCAAGTTATTAGCTAGAATCGAAGTTATTGATTTTAAATGGTTTATAATGATTAATTATTTAGATAACTAATT
>NZ_CP004007.1 GCF_000512355.1 Legionella oakridgensis ATCC 33761 = DSM 21215
CTACAAAAAAAATTATAATCTGACTGCAAGAGAAAGCATGATTATTCCACAGATTTTGTGGATAACTTAATCTCTTTCGCTCATCAGCTTAATAAGCCAATCAACTTCACTAGCAGAATTCACTTCAATAATCACTTTTCCCTTACCCTCAGCATTTACTTTTACAGAAACATTTGTTGTAAATTGTTGGGATAAATATGTACTCCACTCTTCACATTTGTCGTGCAGTGCGACAGCAAGAGTCTTGTTATGCCCTTCATTCTCCGTTGACTTCAATCGATTGGCTAAGGCCTCCGTCTCACGCACATTGAGTTGTTTCTCAATGACGGTACATGCAACCTGATACTGCTGCTCTGGCGAAAGTTTCAAAAGCGATCGCGCATGTCCCATATCAATCTTACCTTCGTTCAACATCGCTATTACTCTAGAATCTAAAGATAGTAAGCGAAGCGTATTAGTAACCGAAACTCTAGACCGCCCTATCATTTGTGCTATGTCCTCATGAGTCATTTGAAACTCTTCGCGAAACCGATTCAATGCCAATGCCTCTTCAATCGGATTTAGATTTTCACGTTGAATATTTTCAATCAGTGAAAATGCGAGAGCAACATTATCGTCAATATTTCTAATAATAACAGGCACATAAGTTAATCCTGCTTTTTTTGCTGCTCGCCAACGTCTCTCGCCAGCAATAATCTCATAACGTTCTTCTGCAATCTTTCTAACAATAAGTGGCTGGATGATCCCTTGGACTTTGATGGAGTTTGCGAGCTCGTCTAAAATAGATTCATCAAATTGTTTTCTAGGCTGATATTTGCCAGAATTTAATAACTCAACAGCTAAATGAGTTATCGATTCGCTGCTGGGTATAGATTCTCCATCCTGGAATGAATTGTCTAAGGCTCGAAGCAACTTCAATCCCTTCAATTCTAAATTTGACACGAGTGTCTCTCCTCAATTTTCCCTGCAAACGTCCCACCCTACCTGTAGACGTCGCACCATCAGTTATTTTTCTTATTTTTACTTCCTGAAAACGTCTCACCCTATCCCGTAAACGCCACAGCCATCCCTGCAAACGTCCCTGACCATCCCCGTAAATGTCCCTCAGATTCTCTTACAACCCTTAAGAACATTGACTCATTCGACTTCTAAACAACTAATAAAAAGATCTTAAAAAAATTAAAACACGTTGTGTTTCTATAGTAAATAGAAATTCCACTTTTCTGTTGCATTTTCAACAAATCACAGATAAATTATAAAAAATGTGAAAATCAATTATTTTAATAAAAGGGAAATCATGCTTGATCCTCAAATCATTACGTATGGTACAGATAATCCAGAACAGTTAATGGATAAGTTCTATCAAGCGGGTAACGAAATGTTACTGACATTAAGAAATTTTGTAATTAATCCCGAAAAAAGAAAAAAACCAAGAACTTGGGGAGCAATTGAGGCCGCAAAAATGGTTAAGGTTTCCGACCCTACATTTAGAAAATTATTAGAGTCCTCAGACGATATACCAGGACTAGTAATTGAAGATTCTGAAAATGGCAGAAAAGTTAAAAAATATACATTGGCCGCCATTAATGCACTTAGAGATAAAGCAGAAACACGATATAAAAGACCAAAAGGTTCTAAATGCTTAACCATAGCTGTTTCCAACTTAAAAGGCGGAGTTGGAAAAACTGAAACTACCGTTGATTTAGGAAAAAAGATTGCCATAGAAGGCTTAAAAGTTTTGCTGTTGGACTTCGATGCACAAGGAACAGCAACTTTAATTAGCTCAGGACTAATCCCCGACTTAGAGCTGCGTTATGAAGATACAATAACCAATGTGTTAATTTCAAATCCTAACAACATCAAAAATGTAATACTAAAAACGCATTTTGATGGTCTGGATATCATCCCTGCTAACTTAGCCATACAAGATTGTGATCTTATTTTACCTAATGAAAAAGAAAACAATCACGAGCGTTTGGGTTCTCCTTTCATTCGTTTATCGGAGTCATTAAAGATTATTAAAAATCAATATGATGTTATTTTAATCGATTGCGGCCCTAATCTTGGCTTGCTTACGCTCAATGCAATCATTGCCTGTGATGGAATCATTATACCTATTCCTCCAAGTATGAACGACTACTCAAGTTTTATTATGTACACGGCTACCTTACGCAATATGTTTAAAGAATTACCTTCCAAAAAATTGGAGTATTTGCGAATACTCATTTCCAAGCACAGCGGAAGTAACGAAGCATTACAGATGGAAAATATGATGCGAGAGCAGTTTGGTAGATATATTCTCACAAATCATATGTGCGAAACCGTTGAAGTGGCAAAAGCAGCTAATGAAATTGGAACCATTTATGATGTTTCAAAACCGCGTGGCAGCCGTGAAGCTTACCGCAGAGCTTTGCAACATTTAGATGATGTGAACCTCGAAATTATTAATAACTTTAAAGAAATATGGGAAAAGCAATCTAAAGCATCCTTTGTAAGTGGAGAGTAACATGGATAATAGTAAGCGAAACGTTCATAATTCTGGCCCATTAGGTATGCTAATGAAAAGCGGTCAAGTAAAAAAAATAGAGGCTGCTGATGAGGAAGTTGTTTTAAAACAAGCTGCCCCTAAAACTCCATCTTATTTTAAAACTCAGTCTGGGATTGAATTTGCTGAGCAGGAATTAATTTATGTAAACCCAGAGGAATGCGAACCTTGGAAATACGCAAACCGCCAAGAAAGCGAGTTAGGTGATATTGATGGGCTAATTGATTCTATTAAATCAAACAAACAATTACAGCCTGCTTTAGTGAGAAATCATCCTAATCCTCATGGGAAAATAAAGTATGAGGTAATTTTTGGTCGAAGAAGGCATATTGCTTGTATGCGGCTGGGGATCCCTTTTCTTGTAATCAGAAAAGATATTCCCAATGTACAAGATGCGATTGCATCTCAAGATGCTGAGAACAAATTACGAAATGATGTTAGTAATTATTCCAATGCAATCCTGTATAAACGATTGTTGTCGGATAATGTATTTAAAACCGAAAAAGAACTTTCGGAAAAATTACGTATTTCCTATTCCACATTTAACGAATTGATGGCTTATTCAAAAATTCCAGAAGATATTGTGCGTGCTATTCCAGATATACACGCCCTCTCTAAACAACTTGCTGTAAAGATTGTTCAATTAATTAATAAGTCTAAAGACAACTATAACAAGATGCTTTCTATTGCTAATCAGTTAGGTAGAACAATTACTTCACAGGCTAAATTAGAAAAGATATTTGAAGAGAAGACGTTACAACAAAAAACTGAATCTAAAAGTTCAAGTGATGCAAAGTTTTACACCTCTGTAAATGGAAAAAAACTATTTACCTTTAAGTCAGATTATCGAGGACTTCCATCGATTGTACTGAACAAAGAAATCTCTAGTTTTGTGAAGGTAGAAGATTTGTGCGAACACGTTTCAAATTATTTAGAAAAAATTATAGCAGAATCCGAGTACTCGGATTAAGAGTGAATCCGAGTACTCGGATTGCTTGTTAGGTGGCATGGAGAAACGTATGGGAAGCGTGGCAATAAATAATAAGAATCTTGAGCTAAAAAAACATGTTAATGCAATACATTGCTCTAATAATCTGTCATTGGTGCAGCGGAAGCTGTTTAATGCGTTACTCTTTAATGCTTATCCAGATCTTCCCTACAAACAACAATTTGAAATCAAAGGAAAAGATTTATATCAACTGATTGGCTACAATAGCAAAGATACTGCAAAGCTAAAAGAAGCCTTGATTGGATTAATTACAATCGCTATTGAATGGAACGTTATTGATTGCTCCACAGGACAAGAAAAAAAATGGAAGGCGAGTTCCATATTGGCATCTGCCGAACTTTCAAACGGCGTTTGCATTTATGAATACAGCCATGTAATGAAAGACCTTATGTATCAACCTGAGATTTATGGTCAAATAAACATGGAGCTGATTTCAAAATTCAAATCAGGCTATGGTTTGGCGCTTTATGAGAACTGTATTCGCTACAAAGGGCTTGCGCAAACACCCTGGTTTCCACTAGATATATTTAGAAAGTTAATGGGTGTGTTTGATGGGAAATATCAAGTATTTAAAGACTTTAAGAAAAGAGTTTTGGATGTTGGGGTGAATGAGGTAAATACAGTATCGCCCATTCGCATTTTTCCTGAAATAGAACGAGTTAATCAAAAAGTCACGAGAATACGATTCAAGTTAGAAAAAAATGTTGATGAATCCCCTATTCCCCTAAATAACTTATCGATAGACGAAGAATTAAAACAACTTCTGATTAATACATTTGGGTTTTCAACTCAAATGATTGATGAGGCATATGCAAAATATGATAACGACTATATACGAGAGAAAGTGGAGATCATCACTCAATCAGAAAGTTTTATTGCGGGGAAGATTAGAGGCCTCGCTGGATATTTGATTGAAGCACTCAAAAAAGATTATAAGCATAGTAAATCAAGCAAAGCATTAATCAATGAGCGCCGCAAGATCTCAGAAGCGAAGGAAAAAGAAAAGAAAGAAAAACAAGAAGTCCAAACTGAACGTTACAGGCAATATGTTAATAAAAAGATAAATAACTACCTTACAAATTTAACAGAAGATCAAAAAAGCGACTTAATTAGTGAATTTGAGAATTATATAAAAACTCAAAGTAGTATTCTCAAGAATTGGTATCAAAAACATAGGTTAGAGCACCCTGCAACCAAAGGATGTTTTCATAGTTTCATAAGAGAGAATAAACAAAGTGCAGTGGGAAACATTATATCTATGGAAGATTATATTGAATTAATTGAATAGGCTTACAAATAAGATCAATTTTAAAGATGGGACATTTGCGGGGCATTAGTTAAATGTAGGGTGGGACATTTGCAGGAAGCTTAACATCAAAAATAAGAGGTATTTTAATAAATGTTGAAGTTTAGCGATGATCAAATTAAGAAGTATGGAAAGAGTAGTATCACTGGTACTGGATTTCTTGCATTTAGAGATGTTGAAGAATTTGCTGCAAAATATGATACAAGTCTGGATTATGTTTTAGACTTGGGCTGTGGTTCTGGTAGATCAACTAATTTTCTAAGTACTTTTTGTAAAAAAATAAATGGATGCGATATAGATCAAAATGCATTAAACAATGCGAAAAATAGTAGCCTCAAAGATAATTCGATGTATTTTGAAAACACGTCTGAAAACACTTCGTACCCATATGGTAAATATACTGCTATCTTTTCAATTTTAATGTTTTTTCACTTATCTACTGAAGAGGAAATAAAAACAGAGCTGGAGAAATGTTTTAATTCTTTAGAAAAAAATGGGAATGTAATTATTATAAGCGGCACTAAAAATCTTTATACTCGAAATTACTTAACCGTTAAAGGAATTGGAAAGGCTCCTTCCTTGGATGGTGATCTTGCTAAAATAAAGCTACTAGTTATAGATTGTGAAATTAATGATTATTATTGGAGTGAAAATTTTATTATTCACCTTGCAGAACAAATAGGGTTTAAGCATTTAGGGACACATTTAGCATTCGGCAGTGAAAAAGACGGTATAAATTATATCGATGAATACAATTTTGCTCCTTATTACTACATAGCCTTAAGAAAAAATGCATAAATATAAGTTAAATATCGATTTTGTAAATAATAATTTACTGTATAGTCCCATAGATGGTGGTCATAAAAAGCCATCAACATTGGACTACGAAGATGTTATAGATAATCCTGATTTTATGAATAATTTTTCTGGAAAAGATGGATATCTTATTGGAACAATTTTCGCATCTAAAACTTTAAATAAGCTAAGCCTGGCAAACGCATTACCAAGATATAAGTACCTTGTTTTAATAGCGATTTTATTCGTTACCATAATTTTATTAAGCAACGTACTTTCGACAAAGTTAATAAGCATCGGCGGATTCACAATAACTGGAGCGATGCTTTTATATCCATTCAGTTACATATTTGATTATATAATAACGGATATTTATGGGTATCAAAATGCCAGAAGAATATTACTGTCTTGCATGGCTGCATTAGTATTATTTGATATTTGCATCTATTTGGTGATTATCCTTCCGCCATCGCCATTTTGGAAATTTCAACATGATTTTGAAACTGTATTTTCAAGAATGCTTAGAACGTACGTTGCCTCAACTATTGCATTTTCAGTTTCCTTTTTCATCTCGTCATTTATTTTTCAGAAATTAAAAATAAAGAATAATGGGAGGTCATTATTTAAACGAATATTCCAATCTCTCCTTATCTCAGAAATAACGGATACAACACTATTCTGTTTCCTGTCGTTTTATGGAATATGGCCTATGGAATACATGATGAAATTTATTTTGGTGTCCTATTTTACTAAAATTACATATGAAATAGTTGTGTATTCGATTATTACAAAACCTTTAATCACTGTTATCAAAAGAGAAGAAAAAAGCGATATTATCGATTGGAATACAGATTTTTCGCCTATCAAGTGGGAAATAAATTATGATGAATCGAATAATGTATATTCTAAGCAGGATGTGAATGGAGCGACTGGCTGAGAGAGTTGATAAGATTAGATAGGGTGCCTAAATTAAATTTTTCTAGAATAGAAACCACAGTATTTTTGTCTTTAATATATTTAGTTTCTATATTTATAACTTTGCCGACCATCGAGGCATTTTTTACGTCTATTTTTAATAGTAGGTTATCAATTGGCTTAATAAAACCTTGATGCATGGTGCCAACCATATATTTTTTATTAAATAAGAAAAGAACTGTATCTCCATCTTGATATGTTGATAATGAATCTACCGAAGCAACAACAATGCTTTCATTGTTCAATATTTTACAATCAAAATTTCTATCAACTTTGAAGCCAATTGTATTTTTCTTCCAATCGTTATCATTTTCAATAAAACCTAATACTTTGGTTTGATCGGGCTCCGTTAAATTGCTTGTACTAATTACAGCAATATAATTTGATTCTTTGATATCTTCTGCCGAAATATCAATAAAGTCTTCAATTTTATTCCCTAATGCTTCGGCTATTGCTATAGCCTGATACAAAGAAGGGCATACCTGGCCGTTTTTAATTCTATTAATGGCTGACTGGCTGATCTCTGTTGTTTTACTTAATTCAGTTTCACTAACGGCGCGAGTTGCCATCAACTGGCGCATATTTGATGAAAATCGATGTTTCAACTGTTCTTCAGAAATAATTGGCATAAGCGTATATATTACCCTTTACAGGGTACCCGATAAAGGGTAATATGGTTAAATAATACTTTTAGTTTACATCAATTTTCTAAGCATTGGCTATTTATAGATAAATTTTATAGATAACCATAAAGAAAAAAGCACCATTTTTTCATGGAGTTGAAATTGGAATCAAATAACGATTACAAAAAAGTCTTTATCACAATACAGATCTCCGAGGAATCAAATAAATTTCTTTCGGAGTCTGCAAAAAGATCAAATAGAAAGAAAGTGCAGGAAGCCAAAATACGTTTGGAAGATCACCTCAATAGATACCGCTCAATATCCGAATTAAATGCCGCTGTCCCCCAGTTTAATAATGAAAATAAAAAGCAGTTGGAGAAGAACGATGAATGATTCGTATGGTAATGCCGATTTTGTGAGCATTAAAAAAACATCAATTTATCCGCGTAATGACGATGAAAATAATGAAGCAAGTAAGAGTTATCTCCTAAATTTGGTCGCATTAGCTAATGCAAGGATGGCTTACAAAATTGACGGATATTTAGCACATGCTGTGTCTGACACTAAAGGTTTAGAAGTAGGTGATAAAGATTGTGTTGCAAATGGATGTAAGTAATTGGAACTAACGAGAGGAAGAGAAATGAAGATTTTGAAAAAAATAATAACAATTTCAAAGCAGTTATCTACTGTTGCGGCGGTGACTTTACTTTCAAAAAGTGCTTTTGCTAATGATTTGCTTGCCAAAGCGCTAGAAGGCGATGTCAAAGATTCGCTAGGAAGCGGCTCGATGTTTTGGAAAGTTTTTATTCTGGTGGACATCATTTTAGCAACGGCCATGGCTGTAAAAAGCAAAAATCCTATGGTGTTTGTTGGCGTGACCGCTGTTGCATTTATTCCTGCGTTCTTACTGAAAACCTTTGTTTTTTGAGAGAGGAAGATGATGAGCAACATGAGCTATCAATTCTTAAACCATATCGATGCACCCAAAAGGGTCTTAACGTTAACCATGGATGAGCTGGTGGTGGCAGGGCTTGGTTTTATGTTGCTTATCACCTCCAATCAAAAAGTACTGGTATCGGTGTTTGGATTGGGTTTGTTAAGTGGGTTGCGGTATTTGAAGAAAGGGGAGGGACCCAAAGCCCTTTTAGTGCTGGCTTATTGGTATTTACCCAGTTATATCACCCAATTTTTCTTGCCCAAATTACCTTTATCACACCACCGTGTGTACGTGGCTTAAGGAGAGAACATGGATTTTAAAAGTTATCAAAGCCGCTTAAGTCAACTGTCTGCGCGGTTTAATCTGATGGTGGTTTTAGTGTTTGGCCTTTTGGTGTCTAACGTCTTGTTGTCTTGTTTTCTTTTTAAAGCATGGAATCATCACACCATCGAGGTAACTCCCTTTAGTGGCGCGCCTTCCTATTTGAAAACAGCATCCAGTGTCGATGGCCATTACCTAAGTCTCATGGCAGAGAATTTTATTAATGAACGTTTAAACGTCACGCCAGAAACAGTGGATGCAAACCATCAACGCCTGCTTTCCTACGTGAATCATCAAAACTACACCAAGATGCTACGGCTTTTAACCAATGAGGCTAAGGTCATCAAAGCTAAAAAAATGTCGTCCATTTTTTATATCGACAAAAATAAAGCCAATCCGCATGAGCTGACTGTCATTGTTTCAGGCATTTTGAAACGGTTCGTAGGGCTTCAAGCATTAAATGATGAGCGTAAGACCTATGTTTTGCAATTCCAATACAAAGACAGCCGTCTGTCCATAGTTCAGTTTTCGCTTTTAAAGGAGGAAGAAGATGCGTAAACCATTAATCATCGCCCTCACGTTTCTATCAACGGTTGCAGTAGGCGCCAACAGCATCCCCGTGAAAGACAACAGTGATATTGCGTTAACCTTAAGTCAGGGGAATTACAACCGCCTGGTGGTCAAAAACGATAAAATCATGGAAGCGGTGTTTCCTCCCAACGCCATGGCGATAAAACGTGATGAACAGGATGGTTCAGTGTATGTGATGTTGTTGGCTGCTAATCCTTTTACCTTGTTTTTAACCACAGAAGCAGGCCGCCATTTTTCAGTGACATTAAATGGTGAAGAGTCCTTAGGTAAGACCATTGAGCTGGTTCCTTCGCAGCCTGTTATTACAAAAACAGTAGCTAATACTACAAAAACAAATCCAAAAACAATCGCACAAGAAGCCGTACCCGAAGCCATTCTTGCCATGCTCACGCACATGGAGCAACAAAAACCGTTTGCTGATGTAAGCGTGAAACGTCAATGGGGCAGGGTGGAACGTTGGTCAAAAGGCTTAACGCTTTTACCCAAAGAATCCTGGGACGGCAAGCTGTTAAAAGGTGAGACTATCGAACTATACAATGGTGGCAAGGAACCTTTGGAACTCTCGCAAGAATGGTTTGCTAAAGAGGGAACTCTGGCAATTAAATTTTCTAAACCATCGATTGCACCAGGTGAAAAAGCCATGCTGTACCGCGTTCAGGGAGTAAGTCATGGCTAACTGGCAATGGAATAAAATGGTTAAAGGGTGTCAGGTTCGGACTTTGATTGTGGCTGGAAGTTGTCTGTTTTTTCTTGTTGCCATGATGATTGTGCTATTAGCCGATGGTCGCCCAAAAAAGAATCTTGCGGCTAAAAAATCTGTGGATTTAACAGGAATTGTTGAGGAATCGTTTACTGATGCGGTGGCAGACAGTGCCTTAACCTCTCAACAAACAGAACTGGAATCATTAAGAAAACAAATTGGTGAACTGACCCTTAACATTAAATCAATGGGGGAAGCGCATCAAAAAGAGTTGCAGGCGCAAAAAGAAGAGATTACATCTAAAGTACAAGAGTTGGTTTTAGCTAATCAAGAAAAGCAAATCAGTACAGAACAGCAAAATAACCCTTCCGAATTAAAAGAAGTACAAAACCCACAGCTGTGGCATAACCCCAACACCTATGCCATGAATAACATAATAAATGGCGCTACGGTCCTATCTGATGCAAGTCCTCGCATTAACACAGTATCGTTTCGACCTAAGCGGCGCATGATAAAAACGCATCACAATTTTTATCTTAACCCTGTCCATTATGTACCTTCCAACACGTCTGTACGGGCAGTTATTTTAGGTGGGGCTGACGCGGATGCTTCAGTCAATGGACAATCGAAAAACAATGGCGTGATGCTCTTTAAGTTCTTGGAAGACGGCACATTGCCTAATGGTCAGCGCTCACGCTTGAGAGGGTGTCGCGTCAGTGCCAATTCGTATGGGGATATTTCCAGCGAACGTGCTTATGGAACGCTTTATCGCCTATCGTGCGCTCATCCAGGTGAGCCGATTATTGATAAGGAAGTAACCGGCTGGGTGTTTTTCAATGGCAAGGTGGGTATTAAAGGTAAGCCCTTGATGCGTGACAACAAAGTAATGACCTGGGCTGGGGTAAGTGGTGCGTTATCTGGGATTGCGTCAGCTGCCCAATACGCCCAAAGCGTACAAGCCATTGGACCATATGGTGCAACCTCCGTTGTGCCAAGTAGTCAAATCGCACCTTTTGCTGCCTATGGCGGTGCTTCCAAAGCAGCTGATACCTTATCTCAGTACTATGTCAAACGAGCAGAACAATACCATCCGGTGATTCAAGTAGGTTCTGGCAATGTGGTGACTATTGTCTTTAAAGATGGTTTTTACCTGGAGCCTGACGAAGACAAGAGCCAACATGCGATGCAGAAGCTCAAAGCACAACAAGAAACTCATGAACTGATAGCAAGCCAGGAGGATAACCAGAATCCTGAGATGAACTTTTCTGTGCCTCCCGAGGTCTTGGGGAAAATTGACCAGGTGAATACCTTAAGCCGCAATGAAACAGGAGGTTTACGATGAAACGCCCTATGTTTTGCTTAATGCCTTTGATGGCAGTCCTTTTAACGGGTTGTGGCACGATGAATTCCAATTTCAGCTGTAATGCCACAGCGGGGGACAGTTGTTTGACGATTGAACAGGTCGATGCCATGACCCGCTTCGCTGATGATGTAAAGCCAACGCAATCAAGACGCGGTGTAATGAAAGCAGAAAATACCTTCCCAAGTAAAACGGGGAAAATTATCAAACAAAATAATGGCCAGTCGGTATGGGTTGCAAAAAAAGTGGAGGGGCAATCATGGGCTTAAATTTGGCGGACTTTCGTGATAAAGCACGCGATTTATTACATCGCGCAGCTACCCTACTTGGGGAAACATCAGGCATTAAACCCGCTTCACTTCATGCACATGATAAAGCGCATGAGTCGTGTGCTCTCGACTTGCCATCGATTAAAGCCATTCTACCCTATGAAACGGCGAATGAAGCAGGTTTTTTTGTTAATCGCAACTCGATGGGATTTGGCTTAATGCTCATGCCTATGTCGGGCGCTGATGAGTCCTTAATGAACAGCCTGTCGCAACTGTTTAAGAATAAGTTAACTGTAGGGACTGATTGCACGGTGCTGTTGTATAAACACCCATGGCTTGGAACCTCACTTTCACAAAACTATGAACCCATTTTAAAACAAGGCGGGATTTATGCCGAGCTTGCACGTCAGAGCCTTAAATACCACTTAAATGCCATTAAAAAAGGGTATAAAAATGGCCGTAATGTTCCGGCGGGATTGGGTGATTATTGTTGTTATCTTTTTGTTTCAAGACCGATACAATCTGATGTGGAAGGGCAGCTTCATCTGTTACAAGCTGACTTTGAGTCTGAATTAAAGGTTGCAGGTTTTGGGTTTAAGCGGTGTGAGGAAGGGGATTTTAAGGTATTGATGCGTGTATTAATCTCTCCTGACTTCAATGAGTTGTCCTGGCCGGCCATTCATGAATCAGATGGATTTATTGCAGAATCGATACCTTGTCCATCCACCGTGATTGAAATTGAGGATGAGGCTATCGGGGTATCGATTGTTGACTCTAAAGCGCAAACGCGGCGAACACGACTCGTTAATTGTGAGCTAAGTGCTTATCCGAGCCAGCCTTTTGCACTGTGGCAAACACCGGATTTATTTGCCAATCTGCTTGATACCGAGCAGGGGATCCAATGTCCTTTTTTAATTTCATTTACAATTCGAGGAGTGAATCAGGAAAAGGTGAAGGCAAGAGCGAAGGCTCGCGCCAAGTCGTTGAGCGCCAACAACAATGCGGTGCAAGGCTTTATTAACCCATCCATTCGTGAGGAAACCGCTGAATGGCAGTTTGTGCACGATCATGCATCCAAAGGCGAATTGCATCTCTTGCCAACCTTTTACAACGTGGTGCTCTATACCAGTGAAGAAAAAGAGCGTGAGCATGTCGCCAAAGCGATTGCAAGTTTTAGACAAATGGGCTTTACCCTCACTCAAAGCCGTTGTAAACAATGGTTAAGATTTTTAGGTAGTCTTCCTTTCATGCTTACTGAAGGGCTTTTTTCAAGTCTCGATCTGTTAGGTATGACCAAAAAATTAAGTCATGCCAATGTCGCAAATCTTTTGCCTGTCGTTGCTGATTTTAAAGGAGCAAGACAGGGACTCATTGTGCCTACTTATCGTCATCAACTGTTTTATTTAAATACCTTTGATGACAGGGTATTGCCGATTACCAACTTTAATCGACTCACAGTGGCTTCTACAGGAGCTGGAAAATCCTTCTTTGAGCAGGCCCAAATTTTAGATGGTTTATCGCGAGGTCAGCAGATTTTCGTCATTGATTTAGGCGGCTCCTACAAACATTTATGTGAGATGGTGGGTGGCAGCTACATTGATGCGTCCACGCTGGCGCTTAACCCATTCACCCTGTTTGATTTTGATGGGGTTACGGAAATTAAAGGTGAGCAGGTCAATGATTACATTCAAATCAGGGATTTGTTGGCGATTATGGCAAGCCCCTCAGAGGCTTTAGGGGAGGTACAGAAGTCCTGGCTGCTGGATGCCGTGACTGAATGTTGGAAAGCGCGAGGCAGGCAGGCCAAAATGGATGATGTGTTGATCGCCCTTCAGGGGATGTTAGAAAGACAAGAGTCTCAAGGTGACCAAAGACTTAAGGATTTACTGATATTGCTTGGTAAATATGGAAGCCAAGGCATTTATGGTCATCTCTTTAACAGCGATACCCCACTGCTCAATGGTTCCAATTTGGTGGTTCTTGAAATGGGTGAGCTGGAATCCAATCCTGAGCTTCTGACCATTGTGATGTTTGTCATGATTGTGATTATTCAGGGGCAATTCTATCACTCGGACAGAAAGCGTGAAAAACGCTGCGTCATTGATGAAGCCTGGCGGTTTTTGGCTCGTGGATCGAATCCTGTGTGTGCCAGCTTTATCGAGCAGGGCTTTCGTACTGCAAGAAAGCATATGGGCGGGTTTGCGGTCATTACACAGAATCTTGTTGATACTATGAACACCATTCAGGGGCGCGCGATTGCGGCAAGCTCTGATACTAAAATTATTATGCGTCAGGGTTCGTTTAAGCAATACATTGAAGAACATCCGCGTCTCTTTAATCCCCTGGAAGTAAAAGTCATTGAGTCCTTTGGTGAGGCGAAAACGCAAGGATTTTCCAATCTGATGATTCAGTTTGGTAATGTCACTACTTTTCATCGTTATTTTTGCGATCCGTTTTCCCGTGTGCTGTTTTCCACCTCAGGTGAAGAGGTGAGTCTCATTGAATCGTTAACCAATCAAGGGGTCAACTTAAGTGATGCGATACAACGCGTTGCAAACAATTACTATGGGGAGGAGTTATGCGATTAACTCCTCTTATTATGGGTTGTGTGTTAGCTGTTTTTGGCGCGTTCACTGTTTTTTATGGTGTGGCAACTCAAAAATCGATTGTCATTTTTGATAAAGAGGAAGTTCTGAGCCAATTCATTCGCCAATTGGCCGAAGTAAAAGCGACCGAATCTCAGGTGGATCAGTCTACCAGAAGATTTAATTCCGTACTTAATAAGGTGCTGGTAGAGCTTGCAAAGCAAAAGAAGGCCATCATTTTAAGGAAAAATGATGTTCTTGCTGGCGGTATTGATATCACCGATGAAGTGCGAATGAAGTTAAGCCAAGCCATGAGGAACAAATCGTGAACATTTTTTGCTGCTTGATTCTTCTTATGATTTCAATGGGGCAGGTTTACGCCAAATCTTTTGGTGTAGTAGGTGAAGTGTTTCCTATTACTGAAAAGAGCTTTTTAAAGCTGATTGAAGAACGGTTGGCGGCTTTAAAGGCCAGTGGAGAACTGGATGCAATAAATCAGCACTGGGTTCAAACGGCAGCTCTGCATGCGAACAGACCAACGGCATTAGAGCTTCCGCGCGCTAGCCATTCAATAAAGCATCGCTTTGTTCCTGCAATTACTTTAGGTCAGGATATCAGAGATGAGCGAGGTCGAGTTTTGTTTGCCCGCGGCACGTCTGTGAATGCATTGGCGCAAATGCTTTCTTATAAACCTTGTTGGTTGTTTTTTAATGCCGATGATGAAGCTCAGTTGAATTGGGCAGAGCATCAAAAAGCTCACTGCATAAACCCTAAATTGATTCTGACTGGCGGTGCCGTCAATAAAGCTGAAAAAAGGTTGAACTCGGTGATTTATTTCGATCAGGCAGGGCGTATCACAAGCAAACTGCATATTGCCCATGTGCCGGCAAAAGTGACACGCCACCAAAATCATTTGGTTATTCAAGAACAAGCGATTAAGGAGAATGGTGATGTACTTTAAAATCCTTCTTTTAACAACTCTTGTTCTTATTTCCGCAGTACTTAATGCCAAGCAATGTACAGGACATTTTGTGAACCCAGTGACTGATGTATGCTGGCATTGCTTATTTCCTTTATCCATAGGCAATACCAAGGTAGTTAATTCTTCACTTCCAGACACTGAAAACGCATCTAGTCCTATAGGTGTTTGTCCCGCAAGTACTGGTGTGCGAATCGGTTTGAATATTGGATTTTGGGAGCCAATGGCGCTTACTGATGTGACGGATACACCGTATTGCCTCGTGAATCTTGGAGGCACTAAATTAAATCTAGGATTAAAGCAGGGCAGAGGTGGCCGTCATGTGGTGGGCAATGGCCAACAACGCGCATTTTTCCATGTGCACTGGTACAAATACCCGCTTATTAATTGGTTGAATCTCATTACCTCAGTAGGTTGCCTGCAAAAAGGTGATTTTGACGTTGCTTACCTGACCGAACTGGATCCGACCTGGCAGGATTCGGAGATGAGCTTTGTGTTAAGTCCTGAGTCAGTTTTGTTTGGCAATCCCGTAGCTGCAAGTGCGTGTGCTGCCGATGCACTGTCCTCCACGTTTACCAATAAACCACTGGATAGTCTTTTTTGGTGTGCGGGCAGCCAGGGAACTCATTATCCGATGACTGGACACGTTAATGCATCGGTTTCACCCGTGCAAACCGCGCTGCTTCTCACTGAGCGCATGAATTACAAAATGCACCGTGAGTTTTTAGTTTCTGACTCAAGCCCAAAATCTGGGGCAATTTGTAAAGAGCATTATTACACCGTAACCCCTAAATCACGTTATCGCTATGAGATGGTGAATCAGATGGCTGATGGCAAGAATTGTTATCCATCGGGTCACAGTGCGCTGACCTGGGAAGCCGGAAAAATTAAGCCGCATACCCCTGATCAATATGGGTTTTTAGTGTGGCGAAAACGTCACTGTACGTTTCTTTAAACGGGAGTTCACCATGTTAAAAAAAGGAATTTATTTGTTGCTTGGTTGCTGCCTAATGACCTCATCCTTTGCAGTACAAGTATCTGTGTTTGTTAGTTTTTCCATGCCAGAGACTCTTTTGCAAGAAACATTAAAAGAAAGCGCCCAATTAAACATTCCAGCGTATATAAATGGCCTTTATCGTGATTCGATGAGTGAAACGGCACTAAAGGTGATGGCATTAAGCAAGCGTATTCCTAATTTAAATTTAAACATTGATCCTACTTTGTTTGAGCGTTTTGGAATCCATCAAGTCCCCGCATTAGTTGTTGATGATGGTAAAGCCTTTGATGTGATTTATGGTCACCTGATCATTCAAGAAGGATTAGCCCGAATGGCTGGGCGTGGTGATGTCGATTCTACATCCAGAAGAAGCACGAGGATTCGTTATGAGTAAATTCACACTGTTTTTATTTGGCCTCATGTTCATAGGTTGTGCCGCAGCACTTAACCAGAATGACGCACTGCATGCGCGTGATGAAGCCTTAAGGACATTAAAGGGATTTAATCCAGCGACCGTATTAAAAGGATATACGACAAATCCTCAAGAATCCGCACTTCAACCGCAAGAAGGGAGTAATGCGTTGAGTGCTCAAGGGTTGAATGCGCTAAAAAATAATGGAGTAGCCAATGACGTATATAACCAAGCTGGCAGCCGCGCCAAGGTTCAATCAAATCCCGTGAGTCCCGAAATGCAATACGCAGAAGAACTGCTTGAGAATCCAGATGGTGTTTTAGACGGCGCATGCTATAAGCAAGCAGGTGTTTGCAAAAATGAATCGGTCATTAAAACATGTGACGAGTCCGTACAGTACACAAACAGTTCCTGCAAAGACACATTAAATGTATTGGTTAAACCCATCACGCAAAGTTTTTCCAGAGTAGTCACGCCCAATCGATTTCAATCGACCGCCACCTTTGATTTGCAAACCTGTGCAGCACGTGATTGGCGATGTACAACAGCAAATACGGTGCTTATAGCACCCAATTGTGAGCATCTTGCAGTGAGTGTTTCTCGCTATAACCAAGCAATGTTAGTCACCAAACAGCCAACCTGTACCGATCCGACTGTTACGGTGCAATTTTCAGGATGGGGCGGATATTCAACACCTCTCCTTGTGAGTGTCACTGAATATGTGAGCGAAGACCAATGGAGTACTCGTGATTGCGAACGCATTAAAACAGAACATGCAAAGAGTCTTTGCATAATGGATTCGAGTCAATCTTGTTTAGAACCTAATCAGGCGAAAGTGATTGGTGGCATTTCTATTAAAAGATCGTGCTGGGGTAGGGGATATAATTACCAGTGTGCCGCTGTTAACGAAAGTGCATGTACTCCCTTAATCAATCAAGGTTGCTCTCAAACAGCTTCTACTTGCATAGAGGCCAAAGCCAATCGTTGTGAGCGCTATTCTCAAACATTTACTTGCATGCAGCAATTTTGTATGCCAGAAAAAACAGTTTGCCCAGGGAAAGTCTCATGTGCTGATGGGCAATGCGATACATCGAAGAATGAAACCAGTGATGACATGGCAGAAGGATTATCACGCCTTGGCGCACTAGCTGGTGTTGCAGGAGACGTGACTGCAAACCAAGTGCGGAGTGGATCGCCTGCCATTTTTACGGGAAGTGCCAAAGAATGTAAAAAATACCCTTTGGGTTTTCGTGATTGCTGCACGGATTCAGGATGGGGTGATTGGGTAAAGCATTGCCCACAAGACTTGCAAGTGCTTCAACGCGCCAAGCAGGAAAACCGTGTGGTGTATTTAGGCTCTTATAAAAACCATAAATTAGGTGCGCGGCATTACACTTATTGCATATTTCCAACCAAATTAGCGTCAATAGTTCAAATTCAGGGGCGCGGTGGGCAATTGGGTATCCCCTATGGAACAGCGGAATATCCTAACTGTCGAGGATTGACACCCGAAGAGTTGGAGCGCATCAATTTTGCCGCCTTGGATTTATCTCCCATCCAACAAGAACTGATGGCGCGCATGGCTTTACCTAACAACGGTTCTATTAACAATGCCAATCAATCCCACGTTGAACGCTTAAAACAACAGGGGCGTGCTCATGACTAGAGTTATTCTGATGGTACTTTTGCTTCTTAATGGCATAGCTTTTGCCGATAAGCCCGTGGGATTTCTCTGGTACACAAAAGAAAACAAAAGAGTCGAAAAGAAAGTGCCTTCAGGTATTGCCTTTAAGAGCCTAAGCTATACCGAGCGCGATGCCGTTTTGCGCTTCTACACCATGGAGGCACTTCATAAAGCACGGTACACCAAAAAAGTGGAGGACATGCGCGTATTTTTAAGTCTGCAAGATTACTGGCTTAAAGAATCCTCACGGTTTAAATCGTTGTTTCAACAAACCATGTTAGCCCATCCTGAATATGATTACGCGGTTACTCATCCCACATCTAATCTTGGCGCAAAAATCACTGATGAGATGAGAGAATCCCAAACAGTAGAGGTTATAAACCGCTTATCCAAATCTCATGGTTTGTTGTTTTTCTATCGTGGAAAAAGCCCTTATGACTTGAAACAAATCCCTATTATTACTGATTTTTGTCAGCGATTTAATTTGCCCTTAATGCCGGTTAGTGTCGACGGGGTAGTCTCTCCAACGCTCATGAATTCTCGAATGGATCAAGGGCAAGCTAACCGACTTGGTGTTCGTTATTTTCCGGCATTACTCTTGGTGAATCCTGAAAATCAACGTGTTTCCCCTATCGCTTATGGTCTAACCACTCAGGATGTATTGATGGAGCGCATAAAACAAGTGGCAACCCAATTTAAAGGAGATGAATGATGAGTGCACGGGTATTTTTGAGTGTGGTGTTAGCCTTTATTTTTTTAAACGCCGCGGCTGAAGGATCGCAATGGCTAACTAATCTGATTGCCGAACAGGAAGGGGAAGTAGCACATCAACGTGAAGAGCCACTCAATCAACAAGGTAAGGGATTTTTTAGCACTCATGGATTAATTTTGTTTTATGGCAGCCAATGCCCACACTGCAAGGGTTTTGCACCGATATTAAAAGGGTGGGCAAATCGTAACAAAGCAGAAGTCTTGCCTTTGTCGTTGGATAATCAACCGTTGCCTGAATTTCCTAAATTTTTACCGGCAACCACTGAATGGATTAATGCTGCATTTGGCGGTAATGCCATTAATTATCCGGCACTTTTTGTGGTTAACCCTAAAACAAAGGCTTTATATCCAGTGGGATTTGGTTCCATGACGGACGCTGAACTGAACGACCGCATGGATGTGCTCATTCCAAAAATCAAAGCGTATGAAATCAAGGGGAGACGGTAATGAAAAAAGTCGTTCTTACTCTTTGTTTATTGGTTGTTTTCTCTGCTGCGCAGGCTAATGTAAGTCAAGATCTCGATAGTTTTTTTAATGGGGTGGGCTATGCGTCTAATGTGACATCTCCCGCTGCTTTTGAATCTCAGGCCGCGGGATTTTTTGGTGGCGGTTCACTCTATTCGCGTAATCAAGTACGCCAATACCAGCTGGTGCAATTGGATTTGCCGAGTTACCGTGCCGGATGCGGAGGCATTGATTTATTTACTGGAAGTATGAGTTTTTTAAGTGAACAAAAATTAGTCGATTTAGGGAGATCGGTGATGACCAATGCCGGTGCCTATGCGGTGGATGTGATGCTCGCCTCTACGGTGCCTGAACTAAAACAGGTAAGGGATTATTTGCAGCAATTGGAACAGATGGCCAATCAGGCCAGCATTAACTCCTGTCAGCTCTCGCAAAACATGGTGGGCGGCATCTGGCCTAAAACCGCAGAAAGCCAACAAAAAATCTGTAAAGACCAGGCGGCCATGGGTAAAGAGGGATTATTCAGTGATTACGTAAAAGCACGTATGGCTTGCTCTGGCAATGGCTTTGATAATGTGATGAACAAAGCATCTCAAGACCCTGAGCGTAAAAAGCAGGTGGTTTTAAATAAAAATCTTGTATGGTCACTGTTGCAAGCCAAATCATTCTTAAATAGTGACAGGGAGTTGGCTGAAATGGTGATGAGTTTAACTGGAACACTGATTATTGATAAAGAAGGTAAAGTGACTAACGTACCCTCGCTTGCGGGAAATGCTGATTTAGTGAATGCGCTAATTGGCACTGGAAGTGGCGTTAGAACTGCAAAAATATGGCGTTGTAAGGATGCGGGCAGCAATAGCCAATGCATGCAGGTGAATTTGCGAGATATCACCATCTCAGAAGCGTCTACGCTGACCTACAAAGTACGGGAGATCATTCGCACCATCAATACCAAATTAATTAATGACGAAAAACCAGGCAATCGTGAGCTTAATTTTTTAAGCATGACTTCTTTGCCTGTCATGAAGTTTTTGTCGGTATTAAACAGCATGCACTACGGCAGTAGCGCGGTAGATATTGAAGAGTATTCGATGTTGATAGCTCAGGACTTGTTAACCAATTATTTAACAGAATTACTGACTGAAGTCAGTGTAGCAACAGCAGGTTCTGAGTTAAATACCGATTTGGTCAAAGAAATTCAAAAACGAATTAATGAGGCAACAACGCGCGTAGCTTCTATTGATCCCAAGGTAGGCCGCAAGCTGCAAGAAAAGCTCACCCTGATTGAGCGTATGGCGCAAATTGAAAAGCAGGTGGCCTCTCAAATGAACAGCACAGCGGGTTAAGGAGAGTAATTGATGATAACGATTCATGTTTTAGCTGGTGGTGAATTATTCCAACACGTGCTGAATGCCATTAGTGTTTTTATGAAACAGGATAGTTTTCTTGGGCTTTTACGAATCACAGCATTAATTGGAATCGTCATGGCCACCATCGGCTTTCTCAAAACTCGTGATCCGATGGCTTTTGCTCGATGGTTTTTGGGTTATGTACTGTTTGTGAATTTGGTGTTATTACCTAAAACTTCCGTGCTGATTGACGACATTTCTTCGCAAACGCCGAAACTTATAGATAATGTACCTGTGGTATTTGCGTTAAGCGCCAGTTTAGTCACAACCATTGGCTATGGTTTGGCTCAATCCTACGATGCATTACTTACCATGCCCGATGATTTGCAATATACCAAGACGGGAGCTCTTTTTGGTTCGCGTCTGGTTTCAGCGTCAACTTCATTTCGTATTAAAGATCCGGTGCTTAAGGAAGAAATGAATGAGTACTTCCGCGTTTGTGTTGTAGGAGACATTCGATTAAATAGAAAGTACAGTGTCGGTGATTTAGCCCATTCTACGGATATATGGAATCTCATCACAGCGCGTGCTTCACCATTGCGCATGATTTCGGTGAATGGCAAATTAGTGACCTGCCAAGAGGCCTCAAAACCTGATGGACAATACAGTTTGCGCAAAAAACTGGATATTGAAATTAAAAAGGCCTATACGTTTTTTGGCGTGAATTTGTTTGGAAAGCCTAAGAATACCACTTATGAAGCGTTATTTAGTACCCATCTTAAATCAGCCTTTGATTATTACCAGGGATTAACGGACTCATCCAGTAATATTTTTTTGCAAAGCATGATGATTAATGCCATGGGTGATGGTGTGGCGCATTACCAGGCGTTTACCGATGCAACCGCAGGTATCGTAAATCAGCAATTTACCAAATCACAAGTACAACACCGCTGGAGCTGGGAAGTGCTAGGCCAAAAAGCCTTGTGGATTTTACCGATTACTCATACCTGCCTGACTCTTTTATTGTTTGGTGTGTTTCCCTTGATTATTGCGCTAACCACGTTACCTGGTGGGATACGAATTCTTTATGGCTATATGCAGTTTTTCATGTCGCTGCAATTTTGGCCGGTGCTTTTTGCAATTCTCAATGCAGGCATGACTATTTATGGGGCTTCATCATCGGCTGAATACGGCCAATTTACGATGGTCAATCTTGATAAAATTGATGAATTGCATGCAGATATTTCCGGGGCATGCGGCTATTTAATGATGCTTATTCCTTTTCTGTCGCATGGCTTAGTTTCTAATTTAGGTGGCGCATTCAGTAATCTCGCAACCAGTATGATGAGTCATATGCAAGGCTCCAGTATGTCGGTGGCAGGGGAGGCGGCCAGCGCTTCATTTGGCCTTGGTCAAACCAGCTTCTATAACACCACAGCCAATAATTTTTCGGCAAACAAACATGATTCCAACTGGACACATATGCATGGTTTGCACACAGAACAATTGGGAAGTGGGGTTTTAAAAACCATCACAGGTAGTGGTGATAGGGTGTTTGATGTCAGTCCAGGCATGACGAGGAGTGCTGTATCTATCAATGCACAGGAAGGATTAAGTGCATCACTGAACCAGGCGTATGAACAATCGACACAGGCTGCGCGAAACGAATCGGCACATTATCAGAGTTCATTATCTAATTTTGCTCATCGAGCACTGCAATTATCACAACTGGCAGGGCACGACATGCGTTTAGGCGATGGCATATCGGAAAGTGAGACAGGTCAATATTCCAAAGCCTTATCAACTATTAGCCATATTGCAGAGGATGTGGCGCGACGCACAGGAGTTAGTAAAGAAGATGCACTAACTCATTTGACAAGCGGCGGTTGGGGTGCGCAAGTTGGGGTTAAAAGCCAGGGCAGTATATGGGGCAAGCTTGCGCAACTTGGGACTGGTTTTCATGCAGGCGCTGATGCGCATCTTAAATTTGATCGTAACTCTTCCAGTAGTGATAAATATCATACTGGTATGGATGGCGCTCTCTCAGCTCGTGAATCGCGTGACTTTAATGATGCGATGAGCTATGTGAAACAGTTTTCTCAAAATCATCATTTTGATGACAGTCATTCACAAGCAGCTTCGTTGTCTAATCAATTGGGTGCTGATCTGAGAGAGGCAGAAACAGCCAGCCGAAATGTGGATGCTTCATTTGCCAAAGCCACACGCATCCAGAATGCGAAAAGCTTCGTGGAGTCTCATTCCTCTCAAATCAACACTGATTTAAATCAAGCATTTCCAGCTTATGTAGCTGCTAAGCTTAATGAGTCAGAGCGTGATGCATTGTATAGCCACCCAGGAGATATGCGATCACTTAATAAGCTTCAAGCGTTAGGTCAGGACTTTATTGCATCCAAACGAGACGAGTTAATTACCCAATTCGGTAATACAGAACATAAATCGCAGATAGAGTCGTTTTATCAAAAAGAAAAAAGCGACTTTATTGCCAAAGAAAACCAATTAGGATCCCATTATCAAAAAAACAGTGAAGAGTTTCTTTCTCAAGCACAATCAATGAATGTTGGCATTAATGAAAAAGAGCTTGGATCCTTTCAGCAAGAGGTACATCAACAAAAGGGGGCTTTACCTCAAAACTTGAAACAAGGAGAGCAATTGATTAAGTCAGATCAGCATGATCTAATGAAAGAAAAGGATTTAAAGTTGCAAGAAGGTATGGTGAATGCTCAAAAAAATGTAGTAGTGCCAGAGATTGTACATTTACCTAAAGAAAAAAGATTCAAGCTACATCAAAAAGGAGAGTGAAATGGATCCACAACAATTAAAACAAGCTATAGAAGAGGATATGAGGACAATTAAGACATTAAACCCAGAGATTATCCCTGCGCAATCCTATTATGGAGGTCTTTTAAAAGGGGTTTTTAGTGGATTTTGGAAGATGTTTATTATCCTGTTGTTAACATTATGCTATGTAATGGGATCAGATGAGGCGGATCCTACTACTTGGTCTGAATTGCTTACTACCTCAAGTGTCGTCTCATTTTTCCTAAGCGCGGTTGCGATGCTTATATTGCTAACTCCCATCAGTTTTTTTGTTCAATTTAAGTTTCATCTGGAGAAAAAATTAAAAACTGGTGCATTAATAAGAAAAAAATGTAGCCATATTTCAATGGTGTTTTTTGGAGTGTTTACTTCCTTTTGTATCTTGTTTGGCAGTTATGCTTCTGGACAGCAGATCTTTTTTATGTTGGTACTGTCTTTCTTCTTGAGCTTAGGAGCGACTCATATTGTGGTTAACATGGAGTTAAGCCGTATTGGTTTTAGCAGCCTATTTACTCTATTCAATGAATTTTTTTCTAAAGGAAAAAGTGTCCCAAGAGAAGAAACTCAGAAATAAAAAATAAAACACAAAAAGAATAATTTTAAACCGTTTTTCAGGCAATGGTAGCTACTGCTTTGCCTAAAAAATATGATAAGGAGTAAATATCGTGCGTGAAGAGCCGAATTTCAAACACTATACCCGTGGCGGGCAAATCAGTTTTCACAATCTTCGGATGTGGGATCAAATTACTAAAACACTGGTATGGGTTTGTCTTTTTCTTTGGGTCGTATTAACCGGCTTAATCACCTGGTTGGTTACATCTCCTGAGAAATTCTACCAAGCCATTGCCTATTACTATGCAAGTTTCTTAAATCTCGTAGGACAAAAGCATACCTTTACGCTTCACTTTCATGGAAAAAACTATCAACAAAATGTAGATGTGATTTTGCATTATCCCTATTACAAAGAGAATGCCACTCATATGGTGGATCTATTAGGAAAATCTTCATTGGCGGCATTCGTACTTTCATTTGTTTTGGGACTTTGTCTTGCCTTTTATTTTATTCGCAGGGGAAAAGCGCAGCGTGCTAATCAGTTTATTCGTGGCAGCCGTATTGGTACAAAGGAAAATGTAATCCAACAAATCCTGGAGAAAAAAGAAAACTCTGATATCACAATTGATGGATTCCCGCTCAAAGCTAACAGCGAGGTTCAACATCTTTTGGTGCATGGAACTGTAGGGACTGGAAAAAGTCAGCTCATTATGAAAATTATGGATGCCTTACGCAAGAGGGGAGATAGAGTTATTGTCTATGATAAGGGATGTGCCTTTATTCCGCATTATTTTGATTCAAATCAGGATGTTATTCTAAATCCATTTGATGTGAGGTGTCCTAATTGGGATATGTGGCTTGAAGCACCTCGAGATTCCGATTTTGAAAACATGGCAGAAAGCCTTATTCCGATGCATGGCGATTCTGATCCCTTCTGGGTGAATGCCGCGAGAACCGTATTTTCCTCGGTTGCTGCTAAAATGAGAAAAGACAAAGATCGATCCGTTGAGAAACTGCTCAAATTGCTATTGACCGGTGAATTTTCTCATTTGGAGGATTATCTTAAAGGGACGCCTGCAGCAACTCTGGTAAGCGGTAAAATTGAAAAAACGGCTATTTCCATTCGCTCAGTCATTACCACTTATTTAAAATCGCTTACTACCTTGTCAGGACTGAATTCAGAAGGGGCAAGCCCATTTTCTATTCGTGATTACATATTAAATGAACAGGATAGTGGTTGGCTTTTTATTTCATCCAATGGTGAACAACACAAATCATTAAAGCCTTTAATGTCTATGTGGTTAGCCATGGCCTCCCTCACATTATTAAGTCTTACGCCTAATCCAGATCGCCGGATTTGGTTCATTTGCGACGAATTGCCAAGCCTTCATAAATTACCGCTTTTAGGAGAGACCATTGCAGAAGTCCGAAAATTCGGAGGTTGCTTTTTATTAGGAATGCAAAGTTTCTCTCAGCTCACCAAAGTTTATGGTCAATCAGGCGGTGCTAAGGAATTGTTTGACTTGCTGAACACCCGTTTTTTCTTTAGAAGCCCAAGCGCTGATATGGCACGTTTGGTTGCCAGTGAGTTGGGAGAAGAAGAAATTGAAGAATCACGAGAAAATTATTCTTATGGAGCTAACAGTATTCGAGATGGAATCTCGCTTGGCAGCCAGCGTGTTACACGTCCAATTGTCTCCTACCCACAAATTTTGGAGCTAGAAGATCTAAAGTGTTTTGTGCGCCTTCCAGGAAGTTATCCCATCACGCAACTGACGCTCGAGCTTAAAGATAGACCTAAACACTTGAAAGGGTTTGTTGAGCGTCAATTCATTTTCGATGAGGTATTACAAAACATTGTTAAAGAAAGCACGAATCAAGAAGCCGAACCAGGCGGATCTCCAAAAAACCTCAACAAACAACCCATTGAAGTGGAATTTGAAGTCTAGGAACAAGGAGATAATATGTTAAGTATACAACCGCTTAAATCAGCGCAGGGCGCTGCCGATTACTATACTGCTGCTTTTAATTATTACGCAGGTGATGCTCAGGCTTTAAGATGGTTGGGGAAGGGCAGCGAGCGCCTGGGATTAACGGGAGTTGTTGAAAAAGAGCAAATGCTGGCTCTTCTTGAGGGGCATCTTCCTGATGGTCAAGTTTTAAAGAATAAAAAAGGAGAGCACCGTCCTGGCTTTGACATGACGTTTTCAGCGCCTAAAAGTGTTTCCATTTTGTCAGGACTTGGCGCGGACAGCATGCTTTCTCACCTACATGACAAGGCTGTTGAAAAAGCCATCGGACTTATTGAAAAAGAATTTGCGCAAGCTCGCGTGGTTATTGATAGCAAAGTACATTATGTAGATACCGGTAATTTAGTGGTGGCTGCATTTAGGCAACCCTCCTCACGCGCAAACGATCCCGCACTGCATACGCATGGCGTCACCATGAATATCACGTTTACTTCTGAGGATGGAAAAGCGCGTTCACTTGCCTCTGATATGAATGGAAATTTTGGAGTAATTGAACAATTGCAACAGCATGTGATTTATGCCGGTCTTTTATACCGCACTGAACTTGCCAATTTATTAAAAGAGCAGGGTTATCGGCTTCGTGATGTCGGAAAAGGAATGTTTGAAATTGATGGGGTGCCTGAAGCGGTATTAAAGGAATTTTCCACACGACGTGCTGACATTGAAGAAAAGATGAAGGAAAAGGGATGGGAAGGCGCACGACTTGCAAGTAAAGCCACACTATTAACTCGAAATTCTAAAGAGGAACATGATATCAATGTGTTGCGGGCAGATTGGCAAAAGCGGGCAGAGTTGCTGGGCTTTGATGCGCATGCCTTTGTTACTTCACACAAGGCTGACCTAGAACCGAAAGCCTTTGGCTTTTTTACATCAATTAAAGAAAAACTATTTGAGCGTTTTTATGGAAAGGAAGACTTGATTTCATTGCAGGCTAAGGAGGCTGTTTTTGTTGCCATGGAAACTCTTTCTCAGCAAACCAGTGTATTTGAGTTAAGGCAACTAAAGGAAGCAGCGCTTAAACATACTCTTTCAGGACGAACGATTGTCCCGATTAAGGCAATCGATGCCATGATTGATGCTCACGTTAAGAGCGGATTACTTTATCAGGCCACCGATCCCATGACGAGATGTTCCATGTTCACTACTCCATGGGCATTAACATTAGAAACAGAAACGCTTGCCCGTATTGAATCTAATCAAGGCATATTAAAACCTATGGCCAATACCCATGCAGTACTTCAAGCTCAGATTGCCTATGAAGCAAATTCTCCATTTCCTTTAACAGTTTCCCAAAAAAATGCATTGATACATGTATTTACCTCAACCGACCGCTTTAATGCAATTCAGGGTTATGCGGGTACTGGAAAAACCACCCTGCTTCAATTAACTAAAACGCTAGCAAGCGACAAAGGATTTAAACTAAGAGGAATGGCTGTTACAAGCTCTGCTGTCAACGAGCTTCGTGAGAAAGCAGGTATTCACTCAGATGTTTTTCCAATAGTGCACCAAGAACTTTTGAAAGCACCTAAAAGTTCCTTGAAAAATACCCTGTTTATTCTGGATGAAGCTTCTATGCTATCTACCACCCAAGGCCATGAACTTATCAAATTAATTGAGCAAAAAGGGGCAAGACTCTTATTAACCGGCGATGACTCGCAACTCTCAAGCGTCAAATGTGGCCGTATTTTTGGTCAGGCACAGGAATATGGGATATCTACAATCCAAATGACCGATATTATTCGGCAAACAAACGCCAGAACAAAAGAATCAGTACGCGATGCAATTAATAGAGATTTATACGACTCTCTGCAAAAACTTGATGAAGTGAGGGAATTTAAATCCCATGATGAGCGTATCGAGGCTATAGCCCATCACTGGCTAAATTTTTCCCCACAGGTTCGTGAAAAAACACTGGTCTTTGCGCCGACCCATGCGAACCGACGTGATATTACCCAAATAATGCGTGATGGTTTAAAAAAAGAGGGGACATTGACGGGTAAAGAGTATGTGATTAACACTTTGAAGGCTCGCGCGATGGAAGAAATCCAACATCATCATACCCAATACTATCAACAGAGTGATGTGCTCCGGTTCAACCTAAAGCTACCCAAATCAGGCATTCGTCCAGGCGATTACCTGACGGTGGAAGTAATGACTGAAAGACATCGGAAAAATAAAACCGTGCCGTTGCTGACTGCCGAAGGCAAATCAGTCGTTCTTCATTTGAAGGACTTACCCATTTACACACCTTCGCGTGCGGGATTAAATCGCCCCATTGAATTTTATGAGGCAAC
Organism: Legionella oakridgensis ATCC 33761 = DSM 21215; assembly: GCF_000512355.1. Lineage (NCBI taxonomy): Bacteria > Pseudomonadati > Pseudomonadota > Gammaproteobacteria > Legionellales > Legionellaceae > Legionella > Legionella oakridgensis. The sequence continues at coordinate 28,388 of NZ_CP004007.1, forward strand.
CTCTCTTGCTCTTTGCGTACAAGATAAGGTGCTAATTACTCGCAATAACAACCAGGCAGGTCTTGTGAATTCATCCTTAGCTGCTGTCATTGCCATTGATGAAAAGAATGTAACGTTGAAGTTTGAAAAAGACGAACAAGTAAAAACATTTCCGTTTGGAGCAAAGGAATTACAGCACCTTGACCATGGTTATGTACTGACCAATATGAAAGTGCAGGGCAAGGATAAAACTTATGCCCTAGGGTTTATGGAGTCCTACAATAAATTTTCAGCAACGCTTAGAAATTTTTATGTTCAGATTTCACGCGCAATATCCCGAATGACCTTGATTACCGATGATAAAAACCAATTATTAAAAGCCCTTGAGTTCAATGAAGACACCAAAAAATCCGCTCTCAATTATGTAAATAGTACAACGCTAAAAACACACATAGATCAATTTGCAGCCAATCCCAAAGCCATTGATGTGGCAACTGTTGCGGATAAAAAAAGTTTCAATGAAGAAGTAATGACGCAAAAACAAGCCTTGATACACCAGTATATCGATGCAAAAGATAAGCAAAAAACAGCAATAGCTTGCATTAAAGCCTGGCAAATCGCTACAGACGATTATCTCAAACGAATGGCTAGACATCAGCTGGTTGTTTCTGAAAGCGTAATACGACAAGACACACTCAAATTTGCAACAATGATGTTGTTAAAGGGCTTAGATACTGAGGAGCGAAAAAAAGCCTTAACTGTCAAAGCGTATTTTGAGGCCTGCGCCGACACACAAAAAGCATGGAAATCGATTCATCAAGGGAATCGAGGTGTTTTACAAAGAGAAAAAGCTTGGGGTAAAGCTGAAATCAGAGATGCCCTTGCTTTTAAAATTGTTGAACATATTGAAGAGTACAGGCCTTATCTTCATCATTTTTCCATCGGAAAACTTAATCGATTGGGTGTTCCCCAATACCGCATTGAAAAAGGGGAGGAACGGGCGCGAGCCAGGCTTAAAAATTTAAGCGTTCACGCTGAAAAGCATCAAATGGCATGCACTGTGGCTGCGTTTTTCAGTGAAGAACCATTTAAAACAAAAGAAACGCTTGCAGCCTTTCTTAAAAACCAATCTAAAGCTGTACATCCCCATTTAATTCGTCTGAGTGAAAAGACAAAAAAACCACTTGATGAGTTATGGCGTGAAATCAATCAACACGCTAAAAGATATGAAGATACTTATTTTAAAGAGGGCTTAAGTTCTCAAGAAAAAATTCTTTTTAATACCATCAAAACGTATCAGTCACTAAATAAAGAATTAGCCATTCATTTCACCAGTACGATTTATGCGTTAGAAAAAGGAAAAGAGATTCCAGACGCTATTGAGCAAACGCAAAGAGAGGCTTCTGCCTTAAGAAACCAGATTGCCGCAATGGTTCATAATAATGCCTCTTTTGACAAGATTTTACATTTTTTCAAGATAGACAAAGAAAAAATCAAACAACAAGCACTAAGCCACGACAGGCGAGAAACGGTTTTAAGGTTTAAACACGCTACGTCCAACTTTGAGCAGAAAAGAGAAACCGCTTTAGCAATTGCCTCGGATATAAAAGGACACTACCCATTTATCAAAGAGCTTGGCATCAACACCAAAATATTAAATACTCTGATGCGAATTGAAGAGCGGCGTACCTTCATCAGTGAATTGAATGAAACGCAGAAGGAGCATTTTTTTAAATGCGTGGACTATAAAATAACGAGCCAAAAAGCCAGTCACCTCTGGAAATCTATTTTTTTCGACAAAGAGCAAGGCCTACCACTTAATGAGCGGAAGTTTATCCAGGCGCAACAATTAACGGCAAAACGAGATAGTCTTGCCTATGTCATTCATCAAAAATCAGAAATTCAAGATTTTCTTGCTCGGGAAAAACTTGACCCACTCAAAATAGAGCAGCAAGTAAGACAGCACAAGGCGAGATTACAAACGATTAATCAATTAAATCAAACTAAAGCCAATCTCTTTCATCAATTAGAACGCCGTATAGAAGGCATGAATCATAAGGAGTCAACCCGATGGCATAAAGCATGGACTGCATTTAAAAATGATTTGCAGCGGGTTTCTAAAAATGAATCTCTGTATCAAGAAGCCATTGAAGCAATACAAAAATCACCGCTGGTATTTACAAAAAGCGAGCAATCACTTTTAAGTCAATATGAATTAGATAATACCCATAAAGCATCAGAGCTTAATAAAATTGTTTACAAGGATCAATTAAACGAATCAAAAGGATTTTATAATGCAGCCCGAATCACAGAAGCATTGATTGCAAATCATATCGAAACGTATCGTGCTATTTTTGGCGAACCGAAGAAAATAACGTCTAAGGAAATGCGTTATTCAGGCGGACTTATTGTTTCCTTGAGAGGCAGTAAAGCGGGCTCTTGGTATGATTTTTCAGAAGGCTGTGGAGGTAACCCACTTTCAGCATTGATGCAGGAAAGAGGGATCTCATTTCAGGACGCATTAAAGGAAGGGGCAATCATTGCTGGTATTTCAGGCTTAACAAGTGTTCTTCCAATGAAAAGAGAAAAGAAATTAAACGATTTAAGCGAATTACGTGAAGAAAAGAACAAAATAATATCGGCAAATAGTATTCTCAAAGGCGGAATGCCAATTCACGGAACACTAGCAGAAAAATATTTAAAAGCGCATCGTGGTATAGAGCATCCAGAACAATTAAATGTCTTATATTGGCCTAAAGGCGCCTTGTGGAAAGCAATCGATGATAATGGAATACTCTACGATAAAATCAATAAAATACCCGCTTTATTGATCGCGGCCAAAAACAAACAAGGGGAAATCACCGGCGTCCAACGGATTTATTTGGATGAAAAAAATGCTAAGAAAAATACCTTTATGGAAAATGCGAAATTATCCAAAGGGAGAATAGAAGGCAGCGCAGGAATCTTGCAAACGGGTGGAAAGCGATCGGCATTGTATTTGGCAGAAGGTCCTGAAACAGGAGCAACCATTGCCATGGCTAATCCACAAGCTACAGTCTTGGTTTCCTTTGGCTTGTCGAACTTGAAAAATTTGGGTGCGCTTATTAAAAGCTTTTACCCTAGTGAAGTGATTATTGCAGGAGATAACGATTCTGCTGCAAAAAATAATACCGCAAAAATAACCGAAGAAGCAAAAGAAGCCTTAATGAGAGAGGGGATAAGCGTAAAAATAATTATGCCTCAAAATCTGCCTGGCCGAGAAAAAACGGATTGGAATGATGTGCATTGTTCCCAAGGATTAAACCAGGTAAAACATCAGCTTGGATTAAACGAAATAAACCCTAAAATTCATAAAATAGCGATTCACCTGAACAATGAAAAATCACTCGAATTAGAACAATACGTTAATAATTTTGTCGAGATTAAAAATCAATTGGGTAAAACCATCTCGCCCAAAAATTATAATGTAGATTATTTAAATAATAATCAAGGTAAGGAACTGCCTCAAAAATCTTTTGAAATCGAGAGAATAAAAGAGCTTCATCGCAATCAAAAAGAAATGGATATCGAGCTTTAGATTTTAAATTTTTAAAGCTCTTCTGGCACAATCCCCATCAATTCCTGGTATTTATTAATTGATAAGTCCATTAATTTTTTAAACTCATCCTGGCCATAATCCAGCTGCTTTGATGCCATATTTTTTAATAAGGCATTCATTTGAATCATAAGCTTAAAGCAATGTTTTTCAATGTCAGAATACTTGTCTTCAGGGCTTTTTTGATTTTGCTGACTTTCAGTCACCATTAATCCAATTTCTGTCATTTTGGTAATAGTATAAGAAAGAGAATCATCATTATCCCCAGCATATTTGGTCAGCTTTTTATAGAGGTCATTCGGTACGGTAACAGTCACTCTAGGCATAAAATATCCTTTTCTAATTTATATTTGGTGATGCAAATTTGATGAACTGGGTGATGCATTATAAGATGCGCAGATAACACATACTAGTATTGCATAGAAAAGCAAATAGCACTACCAGTGATGCACAAAGATGCATTTGTGATGCACATAATTGTTTATATAATCGCCATATTAAGGAGCTTTTACGATCCATTTTGATTATTTTTAAATCTATGGAAAATATTTTTCTTTATACTTCATCGACACTAGTTTTAATTAATATAAATCAATAGGTTACAAATTAGCATTCCAATGCGAAAGGTGTGCTTGTTTTTATTAGTGTTCTTTTTATTTACTTGGGGCATGGGGTTTACTGGTGATTTTTTTATAAATTTATATGAGCGCGGTTTAATTGCGTGAATGTGATTAATACTAGGCTGTGTATATGGCGTTCGCTCTTAGGATAAAAAGGCTTGTATATGAATTTTTTGCAATACTTTATTAAATTTTTTAATATGTTTTTGAGGTTGGCGCCCTTATTGTTTAACTTTAATATAATGCTTATCAAATTCTTTTACTATGTTAGGGCTGTAGTACATTTTTCTCCCACTATTGGGCTTAGAGGGATTAAGCAGTCTCTCATAGCAATATTTTTTATTATCTATTAAATTCTTCTTGATTTCATGGAAGGGTTCATTCATTTTAAAATTAATATATCTTTTGTATAGCTGGGTCGTTAATACATCATAATCCCAGGGGTATTTATCTAATATTTCTTCATCAGACAGGTATACTCTAGGAGCATTTTTATCAGGGGTTTGTTGAGCAGAAATTCCTGGTTCATTCGATTTTACTTTCCGCAGCTTTATATCTATCGCTAACGTAAGATCAAAATTTGTTGTATCACTATTGGCATTTTCCTTTTCAAGACCCTCAATAAACTTTAATAGTTTTTCTCCACATTTATTTAATGACTCTCCTGTTGCTGAATCAAAATCTCTAAAAAATGATACTGGCATTAGATAAAAATTATATTGATCAAGTCTACATCCAAACCACTCATCAACTAAGTGTAAATAATTTTGTAATGAGGCAGTACCATATTCCTGAATTTTAACGTTCAACTTAATGTCATTGTTAATAAAATGAGTTGAGTTATCTCGTATTTCCGTTATTGAAACAATATTATCTTTCACTACCTTTGGTATCTTTAGACCATATTCAAAGATTATTTTATCAAATGCATCAAATAAACTAACGGTCATTGGATTACCAGATCTATTCCTTTTTTTGGTTTTTTCTTTGCTTTATTACCATTTTTTAGCGTCCTATATTCCCATACATGAAGCGATGAATCCTTATTATTAGATAGCTGCAGTATTTTTGCTTTTAAAAACAACTCCCAACTATTTATACACAAAATCGAAAATATCTCCTCACGATATTTAAAATCAGGCTTATTATAAATCTCAATGGCTGAAAGCATTCCAGATATTGATTTATCTAACATTGATCTTGCTCGTGATTTCATTTTTTCTCTAAACAATTAATGAATAATTTTTAATTCAATAACCTCAGAAAAAAGATTAGGAGTTATTGGTTGATATATTTATAGTGTAGTCTTTCCTTCTCCCCTCACCTTGCATGGAATTGAATTTTTTTTCATTGGCATAAAGTTTTACTAACTCCTCTTTATTCATCAGTGCTTATTACGATCTGGGTCATGATTTGATCTTTGGTTATCGCCTTATACTTTATTAATCACTTGCGACACTGCGACAATTGCGACAGCTAGGTTAATAATAGACTCCTATAATTCAACTTTTGTCGCAATTGTCGCAGTGTCGCAAAGTTTATTGAGAACAATGAGGGTTCATTTCCAAAATAGTTTTATTACCCTGCGTTGTTTCTCTGATAACATGATGATCCATTAATATGTCTATCGCTTTATTAATTCTGGATTTATCCCTTAAAGGACTCAATCTTTGAATCTCTCGCACACTGATGGTGTAACGATCTTTCATCATTAGCCAGTTCAGTAGTCTTTGTGCATCCTGAACTTCACCTTGAGAACTTTCAGTAGCTAATAACCTCCGAGTCTCCTGCATATGCCAGCGCACGATTTCAATAGCACTTTCAATATGCTCAGCGCTTATGTCTCCAACTTTACCTTCAAAGAGGTGAAAAAGAGCGGCTAGCCTTGCGGAATTCTCTGCAGCCTTACTAACAAAATCCTTTAATGTCACCCATGGCCCATTATCTGCGAGTCCTGATTCCATGTGGTTAAAGAATTGGATCCATTTTTGTTTAGCCTGTGGACTCAAAACTAATGTTGGCAAATTAATGCATCCTTTAATCCCCAACTCTTCCGATTGAGAAAGACAGGCTGTAATACGCTCGTGATAGGCGCTAAAACAGGATAAAGAATCATTGGGTTCCTGGTATAGACGTGTTCCCATGAGGCTTTTAGGATAAGCCAGTAAACACCGTGGCAAAAAACCACTCTGACGCGCAATATGCTGCGACTGACCTAACAATTGTTGCATCAAAATGGGTTGGCTCAGTAGATTTAAAGTAAGGCGACGATTTTTTAGGACAAAATTATCAGATGTTTTTCTATGCGTTGTAAAAAGTTTTGCATCCCACAAGCGATTAAGTAATGCGACAAATCGAGTCGGATTCGATTGCATACTCTGGCTACCAATAATAATACCAGCCTCATCAGACCAAAGAGACGCACTTGGCCAGCCATGAGCTAAACTATGAGCCAGTGCTTCTTGCGTAACATCCTCAAAATATAGAGTTGGAAGCAACGGTATTTCAGGCTCATGCATCATAAGTTCTTCAAGCTCTTCTCGAGAATCTGCATAATCCTCAGAAAAGGAACCGGATCGTAATCGATAAGTCAGTTCCTCACATTGCATTTTCCACGCACGATGCAACACTTTAGCAGCATTGACCATAGGCAAACGCTGAGAACGCACCTTTTCTTGCCAGTTTCTGGCAGCTTGTGAAAATAAATTATCCGATGCAGATTTTCTTTCCCCGCTAGATGCTAATACGATGAAATATAAGGAAACAGGACTAATTAAATAATGATCTCTTGCCACATTTGCTAACGACTGACAAGCTAAAGACACATTAGCCAATGCACCACAAGCAATTAGTGAAATTGGTTGTTGGCCGTATTGTTGATAATCGGAAACTGTTTTCTGTAAGATGGCTGGCAGCGCTTGTAAAGGATAAGCTGACTCTTCCTGCATGGTCACTGCAAAAGGAATTGGGATTTCCCAATCTATTGTGACCCGAGCTACAGCCTTTTCGGCGTTATCTAATACCGTATTTATGACCAAAGAATTCATCTGGGTTTTGCTCTCTACAATGCCATCAATTTTCGATGCAATTTATATTATTGATCTCAGTAACAACTTGAGGTCACAAATTGTGATCTTAAAATTACTTGCTTTGAATAATGGAATTTATTCGCTCCATCAAACCAAAGCTATTATGCTCAAGCTTAGAAAAGGCAAACCATTTCTTCGCTAAATCTTTTAAAGACGCGCCTATGTGGTATATATCAGACTGATCAATAATTAAAAAACGATCGTGAGATAAATCAAACTGGAATATTTCTATTTTTTCATGCTGCGCATTATATTTCTCAATATCTAACTTCAGATGTTTGCTAATCGTTTTTGTCAGTATATAGATCTTCACTTGTGGTTCAGCTTTAGACAAGTGTTCTAAAACAGTTTCATCGACATAATTATCAAGCAATATTATTGATCTTTTTGCTGATCTAATGAGTTTAGAAATAAAAACATATGCATCAAAAATTTGACCTTCAAAAAATATACCTTGACTAGACTGAGCCGATCTATTTTCTAATGCTGTGAAAATTCTCTCAAATTGGTCATTAGCTTTTATTTCATGAACAAGCTGGCGCTTTTCTAATGTGTTTAATCGATTAAATATCTCTCCATTCAATGAAATAAAACGGCGCATTTCCACAAATGTTCGCATAATAGTAATATTTACAGCTATCGCCCTATCACTTGTTAGAACTCCTGATATTCCAGCAACTCCCTGCTCTGTAAATACATAAGGCAAAAAACCACCGAGACTCTTTTTTGAAGGTATCGCATTTTGCGATAGCAGATACTCAACCTCTTCTTCCACAAGCTGAAACATAAAATCTTCAGGAAATCGCTTGATGTTACGCTTAACCTGTTCTCGAAGACGAATTGGTTTAACCTCATACAAATCAGCCAAATCTTTATCCAGCATGACATGAACACCGCGAATAAAATAAATTTTCTTCTGTAGCTCGTCTTTGCTAAGAACTAAATCCATACCCAATCTCACACCTATGTTATATGTAGTTGCCACTACGAAAAATGTAAATCATAGAAAAACGCATCTTTTAGTTTAAGCTTTATTAAAAGCTTAAATAGTTTGCCTCAAGGTTAAATTATAAAACAGTAATACAACCAGAGAATTTAGTATTTCTGTCGTTTTTCGTATCATCCCAGCCAATATCTTCTTGTTTTGTTAGATCCATTCCCCATGGAGTCGCCATTCGCCAATTGCCGAGATGGAGATCATAAATCTAACGTTACTTCCTCATTAACATTAATATTTCATCGCTCATTTATTACTGGTTTTCAAATAACTCTTCAATTGTAGATTGCATTTCATCCTGACTCGGCTTAGCATAACGAAAAATTTCTTTAATAGAGACATTACCACTGAGCTCTTGAGCAAAATGCACCCCATGCTTATCAGTGACTTTCTTCAAAAAAGTATGCCGCAATTTATGGGGTGTAAATGCAAATCGCTCCCCTTCTGGTAAAAAAGCTAAAGCCTGTTTTAATACTCGTTGGCAAATCCGATACACATCTAAAGTCTGTAAACGCGTTCCGTAGCGTGTGATAAATAATGGCTCATCTTCTTGAGCTTGTCTTCCTTCAAGATATTTATCCAAATACACCCTGCTCTCTTGAGGTAAAGGAATTTTTTGGCTGATTCGTTTCGACTTATGCCGTAGTACTTCACATAACCCTTTTTGTCGATATTGACTCACATTCAAAGTAACTACTTCCGATTCCCGGAGGCCTGTACCCAGTAGTAAATAAAATAGCGCCGTTTCCATTAGGGGATTTTGATTTTTACGCGTGCAACTTTTGATTCGTTGTTCGCAAGCAGACTTTAAGCGCATTAATTGTCTAGATGTTAAACCATTCCAGTCAGGTGCATCGGTTTGTAAATCCTTCACTTGGGCTAAGGGATCCCCTGCTAATAATGGTCTTTGTTTGTGTAGCCACCGACCTACATGTCGAATCGTTGCCATTGTTCGATTTACTGAAGTCGCTTTATAAGGTTTTCCCGTTTGTTCTGAAATCGTTTTACTCAAATTCCTTTGAAAATGTTTACTTACCGCAGGTGTCCAATTATCAACCGAATCATGCCCTACTTCCATTTGAAAAAATTGAATGAATTTCGAGAGGTCTTTCTTTTTCGCTTGCTCTGTTTTTTCAGGCGCCCCTCTCACATGCACTGCATAATAATAAGACAACCACGCAGATAAGGAATTGGTATCAAAATGAACATCTAAGGGATGAGAAATCTTATCTATCACAAACTTTTGATTTTTGGGATTTTGAACATCCAGTAAATTCATAGGGTTCCTTTTTTGTTTTTTACCAATTATACCCTGTTTGTGATGGATAAGGTACGTTATCCATCACAATTGAATGCTAATCGAAACACGAATCACTAGCTATACTTATTCTACTTACATTAAATTGAAAATATTATGATGGCTTTCATCTAAATCAAAACTTGAGGAAATCCGGCAGCAATTAAGATTTTCATTTTATCCATGAAAGCCTCATTAATAGCCTGGTGTGTACTCTCACAAAGGTAATCATTGAATTCACCTTTATTTCATGTATTCTGGTATTAAGCCTTTGAGTTTTAATGGAAAGCAATGAGCATATTGATAATTTTTAACCGAGCTCCATACGACGGTACGGATGTGACTTGGAATGGGTTGCGTCTGGCAGAAAAACTATGTGAGGCCGGTCAAGAAGTACGGATTTTCCTTATGAATGATGCAGTTGATATGGCCCGAGATGAGAGTAAACCGCCAGAGGGATACGATCAGGACTTATCTAGAATGCTGAAAATCCTAATTTCCAGGCAAATACAAGTTAAAGTTTGCGGAACATGCATGGCACGTTGCGGTATTTACAAAAATCAGCCTTATTTTGAAGGGGCTGAAAAATCGACCATGACAGAGTTGGCTCAATGGGTTGTTTTATCAGATAAAATAATTACATTTTGATAAGCAAGAAATGCATATTGAATTATGAAGCCTATTTAGAGGTAAAATGAGAATAAATAGGTTTTTCTCAATTTCTCCTACCTTTGCAGCGCTTGCGTCAGCAATTCTGTTTGGCGGCAGTACGCCATTTGCAAAACAACTCATTGGGGATTTCTCTCCTTTATTACTAGCGGGGTTGCTTTATCTCGGTAGTGGGATAGGGTTAATGCTAATGCGCTTGATAAAATACAGAGGATGGCAACACTCCGGGTTACTAACAGATGATTGGCCTTGGCTGTTAGGCGCTATCATTTTTGGTGGGACTCTCGGACCAATCTTATTAATGATGGGCTTGAAACAAGCGAGTGCATCTGTGGCCTCGTTGTTGCTGAACCTTGAAGCGGTTTTTACCGCCCTGCTGGCATGGGTTGTTTTTAAGGAAAGCACGGAACGTAGGATTGTGCTGGGTATGCTCCTCATTGTCGCCGGGAGTATTGTCTTATCTTGGCCAAGTAAGACTGCCTCAATACCAAACTGGTGGAGTACAATTACCATTGCTAGTGCTTGTATGTGTTGGGCAATTGATAATAACTTGACCCGCAAAGTTTCCGCGGGTGAGCCGTTATTCATCGCCGGGACTAAGGGGCTTGTTGCAGGTGTTGTAAGCACAAGCTTTGCATTGGGGCTAGGCACGACGTTGCCGCACTGGTCGTTAGTAAGTTACGCTTTAATGGTTGGATTTATTGGTTATGGTGCCAGCCTGGTCTTGTTCGTTTTGGCCTTACGCGGCTTGGGTACAGCAAGAACCGGTGCCTATTTTTCTACAGCACCATTCATTGGTGCAGGTATCGCTATTTTATTTTTGAACGAACCCACATCAGCCCTACTTTGGATTGCAATTATTTTAATGGGACTTGGGGTATATTTGCATCTCACTGAGCATCATGAGCATGACCATACACATGAATTACTCAGTCACAGCCACAATCATATTCATGATGAACATCATCGTCATGAGCATGATTTTCTCTGGGATGGTAGTGAGCCGCATTATCACCTTCACCACCATGATGCTATAAAACATTTTCATCCACACTATCCGGATATTCATCATAGACATAAGCACCATAAATAATGGAAATAGTGTCGGTCATGTTCATTTTGGAACTTTTCTTTTGGCAAAACAGAGTTGAGGTAAGGATCAGATGCTTCGTAAAACGCTGGAAAGCCAGCAAATTGGTATATATTTCGGTGTAATTGTAGTGGCAGTAGTTGTTGCATTAGCCATTCCTGGCACAACGATTCTTGAAGTCTGTATAAATCCTGCTCTTGCGCTGATGTTATTTGTGACTTTTTTACAAATACCCATTCCAGATCTTGCCCGAGGTTTTGCAAAGAATTATCTCGCAGCCCTACTTGTCACAAATTTTGTCGTACTACCATTTTTTGTGGCAGGTCTTGTGCAGCTACTTACTCCTAGTAACCCTATGGTGTTATTAGGCGTGTATCTAGTTTTACTAACCCCATGCATCGATTATGTTGTGACATTCTCACAACTTGGTGGCGCAGATGCACGCTTAATACTCGCTGCAACGCCTATTCTATTAATCATGCAAATGATGTTATTGCCTGTATACATCCACTTGCTCCTTAATGAAGAGGCTGTAAAACTCATTTATTTCAAGCCGTTTTTTCATGCATTTATCTGGTTAATTGTGCTGCCCTTAATATTTGCGGCCCTTATGCAATTATGGGCTGCTCGATACCATTCGGGGAAGATAATACTTTTAACTTTCGGATTATTACCTGTACCTGCAACCGCTCTCGTTTTGTTTGTGGTTATTGCCGCTGTGTTGCCCCAAGCAGGTAGCACGATACAGGAAACATTACAGGTGATTCCCATTTATATTGTTTTTGCGTTTTTTGCACCACTCATTGGCTGGTTTGTCGCGAAATTCTTTAAACTCAATGCACGTGCTGGCCGGGCGGTAGCTTTTAGCGCAGGGACTCGTAATTCACTAGTGGTTTTACCGCTCGCTTTTGCTATACCCAACGCAATACCAATATTACCTGCGGTAATCGTAACGCAGACACTCATTGAGCTTATCAGCGAGCTTGTCTATGTGCGACTCATCTCGAAGTTAGGGAGTAATGAGACTGTATCGCGATAGAAAAAACAAGAGACATTTTCATTTGTCACCGCCTTTGCAACAAAGTAAGGCGCGAGATCAATTCGCCATCTTTTCACATTCCTCAGCACATTTACGACAAGCTTCTGCACACTTTAGACAGTGCTCATGATGTTTATGCTGTTCACATTCTTTAGCACAATCTCTACAGACTTTAGCGCATAATGCACACATTTCTTGTGCATATTTTGAGCCTCTTGCCATGAGTTTGGCAGCTAATGAACAAATGAGCGCACAATCCCTATCTAATTGAATACACTCAACCATGTCTTTTACTTGACTCTCATTTAGACAGGCTGTTGCACAATGCTCACACTCTATAGCGCATTTTAAACAGGCCTCAATGCAAGATTGATATTCATGATGTGACATTACAATTCTCCTTGTAAATTGTTTATCCCTATTGACCATACCATTGCTTACGCCATTCTTTTAACTGTGCTATCTCTTTTTCTTGAGCCGTAATGATGTTTTGGGCCATTGTTTTAATTTCGGGTTTATCCGAATTTTTAAGCGCATTTTGTGCCATCAAAATAGCGGCTTCATGGTGTGGTATCATCAAATCGATAAAGCGTTTATCATATTGCGCATCTTTATTCCCTAATTCTTTCATCATCATCTTATTCATCATTTCATTATCCATGCTGCCATCCATCATTTTTTTCATACAGGCACATGGCTCAGATTTCTGCATATTCATTGAACTTCCAGACATCGGTTGTTCGGCAGAATAAGTGGGTCCTGCTATACCAAAAGCAAGAAAGCCTAGAAACAATAGTGTTCTCATCATCATTAAACTCCCTGTTATGAATGCAAAAATAGGAACCACCACCCTCAGTGTCCCTCTATCTGATTATTTGAATCTTTATTAGAGTAGAGGGATTAAACATAATTGTCTAATAATAAAGATGCTTTTAATGAGCATTGTAATCACAATGATATGTCGGGTACTTTAACTCCTTCGTAATTAACAAATGTCATCATTCCTCTTGCATTGTAGCCTTTGTCAATATCAAACTCCCGTAGTTTGCCTGCTCTGCCTTCTATGCATAATTAGGTACAAACCGGGTAAGACTAGCAAGGTTAAAAAGGTTGAAGACAAAATTCCTCCAATGACCACCGTTGCAAGAGGTCGTTGCACCTCAGAACCTGCTCCTACATTAATCGCCATAGGTACAAAACCAAGACTTGCGACTAAAGCGGTCATTAAAATAGGCCTTAAACGCGTTAAAGCCCCTTGTATAATAGCTTCTTTTAGTTCGCATCCTTCCTCAAGCAAACTGCGAATAAAAGACACCATTACTACACCATTTAAGACTGCAACACCCGATAAAGCAATAAAACCCACTCCGGCTGAGATGGAAAAAGGAATGCCCCTTAACCAGAGCGCTACAATTCCTCCTGTTAGCGCCAAAGGAACCCCGGAAAAAATGAGTAATGCTGCACGGGCTGAGCCAAAGGCCATAAATAAAAGACCCAAGATAAGTAGCAACGTAATGGGTACGACAACCATTAATCTCTCTTCTGCAGAAATCAATTGCTCAAAGGTTCCACCATAATTTATCCAAGTTCCTTCAGGCAATTTAATTTTTGCCCCAACCACCCGTTTAACCTCTTCAACAAAGCCCCCTAAATCGCGACCACGAACATTTGCGGTAACTACCACACGACGCTTCCCATTCTCACGACTTATTTGATTCGGACCATAAGCGAAAGTCAATTTGGCTACCTCCTTCAGAGGAACATAATTCGGATTTGTTGATTTGCTATCGCTTTGAAGCGTTAATGGAATAGGTAACTCCTCTAACATGTTGATATTTGTTCTTATGGATTCTGGTAACCTCACAACAATATCAAAGCGTTTGTCACCTTCAAATAACACACCTGCCTCCTTGCCGCCCAAAGCAATTTGAATAACATTTTGGACATCGGCAATGTTTAATCCATAACGCTGAAGAGCAGTGGTATCGGGGATAATGGATAGCACGGGCAGACCGCTGGCTTGTTCGATTTTAATGTCGGAAGCGCCAGGGACACTCTGCAGTGCCCCTTTTACATTCTTTGCTAAAGTAAGCAGCTGCTCCATATCATCACCGAAAATTTTAATTGCTAAATCACTTCTAACACCCGAAATCAGCTCGTTAAAGCGCATTTGAATGGGTTGAGTAAATTCATAATTATTCCCAGGAATTTTCTGGACAGCATTCTCAATTTCACCTACCAAAATATCTTTAGCTTTGCTAGGGTTTGGCCATTCGGATCGTGGCTTTAACATAACAAACGTATCAGCGACATTAGGAGGCATTGGATCGGTTGCTACTTCTGCCGTTCCAATTTTACTAAAAACCTCTCGAACTTCAGGGAATTGTTTTATGCGCTCTTCTAATATAGTTTGCATAGAAATAGCTTGGGATAAACTCGTACCTGGTATGCGCATAGCATGTAATGCAATGTCACCTTCATCAAGACTTGGGATAAATTCAGCGCCGATGCGCAATAGTAACAATAGGCTTAAGCACGTTATTATCACAGCACCACTCACCATTTTCCATGGATTTAGCAAGCTCCAATTTAATAAAGGTTCATAACCTTTTTTCACAAATCGAATAATGAAATTTTCTTTTTCGTCTACTCGGCCTGTAATAAATACAGCCACTGCAGCAGGCACAAAGGTTAAAGAGAGCACTAATGCCGATAAAAGTGCCATGACCACAGTCAAGGCCATTGGGTGAAACATCTTCCCCTCAACCCCTGATAATGTAAAAATGGGTAGATAGACTACCGTTATAATGACTACACCAAAAAGACTTGGGCGAATGACCTCTGCCGTCGCTTCAGAAGTTAAACTAAATCGCTCCTCTTTCGTTAAAACGCGTCCTAATTCATGTTGTGCCAAACCAAACCGACGTAGGCAATTTTCAATAATAATGACCGCACCATCTACAATAAGCCCAAAGTCTAATGCGCCTAAGCTCATTAAATTTCCAGATACACCTTTTGTGACCATCCCCGTGATAGTCATCAACATTGAAATGGGAATGACGGCAGCTGTAATTATTGCCGCGCGAATATTACCTAGCAGAAGAAAAAGAATAACAATAACGAGCAATGCGCCTTCTAATAAGTTTTTCTCAACGGTAGCAATTGTTCTATCTACAAGCTTTGTCCTATCATAAACGGGTCTGGCGATAATTCCTTTGGGCAGGCTCTGATTGATTTCCTCTAACTTAGTTGCCACACGAACAGATACTTCACGACTGTTTTCACCAATAAGCATCATGGCAGTACCTAAAACCACTTCTTTACCATTTTGTGTGGCAGCTCCAGTTCTTAATGGAGAGCCTAATTTGACATCAGCTACCTCCCCGATACGAATGATAACTTCATCTCGTTTGGCAACAATGATGTCTTTGAGGCCTTCAATGGTTTTGACTTGCCCCGGAATTCTAATTAAGTACTGTTCACCATTTTTCTCAATATAACCCGCACCCAAATTCGCATTGTTTTTTTCCAGTGCATTTAGAAGGTCATTTATGGTTAATTGATAAGCCAGTAATTTTTGTGGATAGGGCATGACATGAAATTGCTTTTCATAACCACCAATCGAGTTCACCTCAATCACCCCTTTGGAATTGCGTAGTTGAGGCAGAATAATCCATTTTTGTACAGTCAATAAATCCATCGGCGTATATTCGCTACCATCCTCCTTTAAAGCACCCGGTTTAGCCTCTACTGCAAACATAAAAATTTCACCAAGGCCTGTAGCAATAGGACCCATTTCAGGTTCCATACCAGGAGGTAATTGACTTTTTATTTGTTGTAACCGCTCTCCGATTAATTGGCGCGCAAAATAAATGCTAGTTCCCTCTTCAAATACAACGGTAACTTGTGAAAGTCCATAGCGTGAAAGAGAACGGGTATAATCTAATTTTGGTATGCCTGCTAGAGCTGTTTCAATAGGATAGGTAATGCGCTGCTCCACCTCTAGGGGAGAATACCCTTCCGCCTCAGTATTAATTTGCACTTGCACATTAGTAATGTCAGGAACTGCGTCAATCGGTAATTTTTTAAAATTATAGATACCAAGCCCCAGGAGGCCTGCAATAACCAATAAGACAAACCAGCGGTGGCGAATAGCGAAGGCAATGGTAGGTTCTAACATAATCGTCCTAATTTAATGCTCATGCTCAGCTCCTGACTTTTCAATATCAGCTTTTATTAAAAAACTATTACCTACCACATACTGTGTGCCGGGCTTTAAACCACTTTTGACTTCGACCCATTCATTATCTTTTACTCCCAATTCGACCTCACGCATCTCATATTGCTCTCCCACTTTAATGAATAAAACTGTTTTTTCATTCATATTTTGCAACGCGGTCGTTTTGACCATTAATGGAACTTTTATTTCAGAAAGAAGTACATCAGCTCGCACAATAGTCCCTGGACGCCATTCTTCCTTAGAATTTGGAATAGTTACGATAGCGATTACAGTTTGGCTTAATGGATCAGTCGTTGGAAGAATCATAGCAATGGGCGCACTTATTTCTTTATCCTCTTCCTGCGAATGTATGGTGACCATTTGGCCTTTATTAATTTTTTCTAAATCGCGCGGGAAAACATGAAGTTCAGCCCAAACATCTGATAAATTGGCAATGGTGAAGAGCGATTCTGTTCCGGCTACATTCCCAGGCGTGATGTTACGCGCAAGAATTCGGCCTTCTGTTGGCGCACGAACTTCATATTCTTTTAAGCTCTCATTGCTTTCAATGGTAGCTAATAGGTCGCCCTTTTTTACGGAATCCCCCCATTTAACCAATACGCTTTTTACTATACCCGGAAAGCGGGCTCGCACATCAGTCGTGGTATTACGGTTAAGGGTAATACGGCCATTAAGATGTGCATATTTCTTTATCTCGCCGGGTCCTGCGACTAGAACAGTAACACCCTCCTCTTCTGCCTCCTTGGTACTTAGCTTTATCCTTCCCTCATAGGAGGAGTAGTTCCAGCTAAAAGGTTGATTTTCATAAACGGCCTTTATTGTGACATCAAAGGAATGGGGTTCTTCTATGTCTTGTTTACTGACTAAAGTATCAGTTTGGGGGATGAAATTGATAGTAGTTATATCCCCCTCCAGACGTTTTAACTCAACAATAAGATTTACCTTGGAGGGTGAAATGGGCTTTCCTTTCGATGAAACATAGGCCTTAAATTTAGGAGTTGCTCCTTCTTCAGTAAGAACAAGTTCCACGGTGAAATCCTTACCCTCAAATAAGCGACCATTATGAGGACCGTGCTTCTCTGGAGCGGAGTTTTCCATGGCAAAAGTCAACTTAGCTGATAGCCACCATAAAGCACCTGCGAGAATTATTGCTGCAATTATGATTAGATAATGATATTTTTTCACACTAATTCCCTTTAATTATTTTTGAAAGGCCTCACTCATTAATAGACCCTGAATCTTAATTAGCGCCTTATGATAATCAGCATGGGCCCTGGTATAATGCTCTTCTTCACGATTAAGCATTTGGATTGCATTACTAATAATAAGATAACTATAGCGTCCCTGCTCAACCCCTTCGCGAGCTAATTCAACCGCTTTTTTCGCCTTAGGGAGCATTCTGCTCGTCACTTTTTCCACTTCTTCCTTAGACTGTAAGGCGTCTAAAAAAGTGCCATACAAGGAAGATTCAAGATTTAATTTTAATTGATGTAAGTCCTGAATGGCCTCGTTTCGTTTCGCATGAGCGCTATAGACATTTCCCTGATTTTGATTAAAAACGGGGATTGGAGCTGAAGCTGAAACCAAGAACGCCTTTTGATCGTTTAACTCAAAATGACGAAAACCGAATTGAAGATTGAGATCAGGCCAAACTTCTTTCGAAGTGGCGGCAATACGTGATCCCATAGCTCGCACTAAGGCCATTTGTGCTTTAATCAAATTACTCTTAATGAGGCGTTTTTTAATTAAAGGCCATGAGTCTAAGTTATGGGAAAGCCCCTTTTCATTGAGATTCATCTCAGTAAGAGTTGGGGTACCCATCAAATTGGCTAAGATGGTTTTAGATTTCAATTCATTGCGCCGCGCCCTGTCATAAACAATGACTGCTTCATCAAGTGCTATCTCAGCTAATCTTAAATCCACTTCAGAATTGGCCCCTATCTCTACTCGTTTATTGATACTTCCAACAACTAATTCATTCAGTTTTACTAAACGCTTTGAAGCACTAGTCCAATATTGGGCATAAAAGGCATCCACATAAGCATTTCCTATATCGATAAAGAGATTGGAACGACTAGCTTCTAATTTCAAACAAGCCGCTAGAAATTCCATTTTGGAAGCCTCTCGTTGATAATACAATCGATTCCCTAAGGGTATGGGTTGCTCAATGGAAATGGTTTTTTCTGTTCCGGTATATCCTGACTCGAGAGTAGAGGGGGTTCCAATATTTTCAGCTTGTAGTGAAAATGTTGGATTTGGATATAAACCCGATTGAATAAAATGCCCTTTGGCTTGTTCAACAGCAGCTGCTTGGGATTTCAAGCTAGGATTATTTTTATAAGCCAGTGCCAATGCCTCTTTAAATGTTAGCGAATCTTGACCGTACGCGGCTTGCAAGCAAATCATCAGTAATCCAATTAGTCCATAACGCATTCACAATCCTTTACTCATTATTACTAAGAGATGGTAGCTCATCTGCTATCTAATAGTCTTGTCACTAAAAGTCAGCAATCGCAGTCCATTTGCAACCACAATAAGACTCGCTCCCATATCGGCAAATACTGCCATCCATAATGTGGCTAAACCAGCCAGTGCCAAACCAAAAAAAATTATTTTAACCACAATAGACAAGCTAATATTTTGAAATAGTACACTCACAGTTTTACGACTTAAAGAAATGAATTGGGATAGTTTAGCTAAGTTATCATTCATAATAGCGATATCTGCTGTTTCCAACGCAATATCCGTGCCCTTCCCCATTGCAAAACCAATGGTCGCTTTCGCAAGTGCAGGCGCGTCATTAATGCCATCGCCCACCATCCCTACCGCACCAAAACGCTTAATTAACTCATCAATGGCGTAAACTTTGTCTGCAGGTAGAACGTTTGCTCGAATTTCATCTATACCCACCTGGTCGGCAATGGCTTTTGCGGTGGTCGCATTGTCACCTGTTAACATGCAAGTTTTAATTCCTTGTTGATGCAATGCTTTGATTGCCATTTGGCTTGTGGGGCGCAACGTATCCGCCACAGCAAAAATTGCCAATACGTGCTCCGAATCACTTAAAATGATAGTAGTTTGCCCTGTTTGCTCAAGTTCTTTAAGTTGTGCTTCAATCGCTGGATTGCAAAGCTGGTTGTCTTCAGCTAGTTGATGATTACCCACAAAATATCGCACATCTGCTATTATTCCTGTTACTCCACGACCAGGAAGTGCTTTAAAATCGGTTACTGAAAGTAACGAATCTGTTGGTTGCTGTTTTTGCCATTGTTTAACAATGGCCTGAGCAATGGGATGCTCCGAATGCTCGTCAAGACTGGCTGCCAGTTGCAGAACATTTATGTTTCCTTGGCCGCTTATTTGAATCAACTTGGTCACAACTGGTTTGCCTTCGGTAAGGGTGCCTGTTTTATCCAGTGCAATGGCTTTTAACCGATGCCCTTGTTCTAAATAGGTTCCTCCTTTGATAAGGATACCGTGTTTAGCGGCAGCAGCAAGACCACTAACAACCGTTACAGGTGTTGAAATAACTAACGCACAAGGGCAAGCAATGACAAGTAAGGTTAAGGCTTTATATAGCCATAAAGACCATAACCCTCCCCAAAGAATTGGAGGAAGAACAGCAACTAAAACAGCAATCACAACCATCAGCGGTGTATAATATTTGGAAAACTGATCTACAAAACGCTGGGTAGGCGCGCGTTCAGCTTGCGCTTGTGCAATCGTTTTTCCAATCTTTGCAAGGACTGTATCACCTGAAGCGACACTCACTTTAAACTGGAATGAGCCATGTTCATTGAGGGTTCCCGCATACACGCTCTCCCCTACGTTTTTATCAACGGGCATGGATTCACCGGTAATAGGGGCTTGATTTACACTACTTTTCCCTAGGATTATTTCACCATCTAAAGGAATGCGCTCACCAGGTTTTACCCAAATTACGTCACCTAAAGCAACTTGACTGACTGGTAGGCTCTGCCAACTGCCATCAGCCCCTTTAACAGTAGCTACCTCGGGCGCAATTTCCATCAGTTTTCGAATAGCCTCACGCGCCTTATCCAAGGAATACACTTCAATGCGTTCAGCAAACGCAAATAAGACGGTTACCATAGCAGCTTCCGGCCACTCACCAATTAATACAGCACCCGTAATGGCTATCAGCATCAGACTACTAATATTAAGTGTTTTGGTGCTGAGTGCTAACCATCCTTTTTTAAGCGTAGTTTCCCCACTTAAGGCCATGGCAATGAGCGCAAGTACGGCGACCCATGGTGATTGCTCATCGGATAAGCTATAAGCAATGACTTCGGCAATGAGCGCCATAAACCCTGCAAATCCTATCATCCACCAGGAGGGGTGTGGATTTTCTTCTAAATGCTCTTTATCCCGTCCAGTTTTTAATGTGACTTTCATTCCCAGCGCTTCAATCTTCTCCAAGAAAGGCACAGGTGTATTTAGATAATGGTGAATGGTTACTTCTTGGGTTATAAAGTTAAAAGTTAATTTCTCCACTTCGGGAATAGATTCCAATTGTCCCCGAATCAGTTTTTCTTCTGATGGACAATCCAACCCGCTAACAAATAATGTTGTTATGGTATTTGTCATATAATCTTTCCGCCGTAGTTATACTTTTTTCTGTCTATGCATGGGCGATTTAGAGTAATGGTGAAAGACGTAGTGTCACTAGCAACAGCCTCAACACCATAATGAGTATTTATAAGTTTTAAAATAAATTGATTAGGCAAGGTCATGACTATCCTCTAAATCTTCTATAAAATGATTAATCATATCCATTAAAATGCAACGGACATGCTCATCATCTACTTCATAGAAAATATGCTTCCCTTCTCGTTTTGCACACAATAATCGTGCTGACCGAAGGAGACGCAAATGATGGCTAACAAGAGGCACAGAAAGTTGTAATTGTTCTGCTAAATCGCTAACTGCTTTCGGTTTGTCAAGGCAAGCCAGCAAAAGCTTTAACCGATTAGGTTCACCCATTGATCGCAAAATATCTGCTATTGTTGCGATCATGTTATCCGAAAGCGGTTTCATACAATTCAACAGTTAAACAAGTGTTTAACTATAAACTAGATAAAATTCTTTAGCTTGTCAAGAAACACTATGAAAACTGGGTAGGACCTAAACTCAATAAGGACATGAGCTTCCTGCCCAGTGTTTTTTATGCCATTGTTTTGCCATTGCATCCATCCTTGAATCGGCAAAAAAATGGCTCTTTTAAC